>JALYXE010000585.1 GCA_030947265.1 Acidobacteriota bacterium | reverse complement strand
AGCGAACCATAGTGATGTCAGCAGGCCGAACGACAGTTTGCCGCCGCTGCTGTTTTGACTGATTTCGGCAACTGTCGTGTTGATGAGGTCGAAAGCGGAGACGGGCACAATCGCTTTCAGATAAGTGAGCAGATTGCGGCTCAACTCCGTTCCGGCGTTAGCGAAGTAACCCAAGAGAGCCGTCAGGAAAAGCAGTAGCGGAAAGAGCGCGAGCAGGAAGTAGAAAGAAAGAATCGCAGCTCGGTTGAGCACGTCGTCCGTGTTGAGTTTCTTCCAGAGATGCTTACCGAACGTTTTCCATCGCCACCCGCTGATTCTCCAATCCCGTGTCGTCAACATCATGCTTTCTGGTCCGATTTGCGCTGCCGGGTATTCTCAACCTAGTCTCATGAAGAGATTGTAACCAGAAAAGGCGCGAAGTTCTCCCCCTTTTTGTACCACCTATCGTATTTTTCATGCTGCTGCATTAACGCCCACCACCTCTTCCCAAGCAGCAAATCTGTAATGCTACTGAAGCGTCGTCGCCAGCAGTAGTTAGACTTTGATGGGGGATGGCGATACTATGCAGCGCCTGAACGGTCTTAAAATCTTTTCCAAATCCATTAAGATTTTCAAATGATGAAAAAGCATTCCTTTGTCTTGACGCGACCACGTGCACTATCGACATTTGTACTCGCTTTCATGATCGCCAGCGGCGGGACAGTGATTGCTCAGCAATTCAGTCCCGACCTTTTCAAGTCACTCCACTGGCGCAGTATCGGTCCTTTTCGCGGCGGCAGAACGCGCGCCGTTGCCGGGGTACCTTCGCAACCGAATGTTTTCTATTTTGCTCAGGTGAACGGCGGGGTTTGGAAGACGGACGACTATGGCCGCACCTGGACGCCGATCTTTGACGATCAACCGACTGGCTCTGTTGGTAGCATCGCCGTTGCGCCTTCAGATTCAAACATCATCTATGTCGGCAGTGGCGAAGGATTGCAGCGGCCGGACCTTTCAGTCGGCGATGGCATTTACAAATCGACCGACGCCGGACGGACTTGGACTCATCTTGGCCTGCGCGACGGTCAGCAGATTCCGCAGATAGGGGTCGACCCGCGCGATCCCAATCGAATCCTGGTCGCAGTCGCGGGCCATCCTTACGGCCCGAATGAAGAGCGCGGCATTTTTCGATCGATTGATGGAGGCAAGACGTTTGAGAGAGTGCTTTACAAAGACGAGAACATCGGCGGCGCGGATGTGTTGGTGGATCCGAAGAACCCTGATGTTGCCTATGCAGCTCTTTGGGAGGCACGCCAGGGCCCATGGGAAAACGCAGCGTGGAATGGAAATGGTGGTGGTGTTTTCAAGTCGACAGACAACGGCAAAACGTGGCGACAGTTGAGCGGGGGGCTGCCTGATGGAATCATTCAAGCGAACCTGGCGATCGCACCCAGTTCTACCAGCCGGCTGTTTGCTTCCATCGCTCTCAGCACCGGCCCAGGTATTTATCGTTCCGATGATGGCGGTGAAAGTTGGACCAGAATAACCACCGACGCGCGTCCAGCCGGACGCATCGGCGGCGGCGATCTCGCCGTGCTCCGGGTCGACCCGAAAAATCCGGAAGTCGTGTATTCCGCCAGCGTAGTTTCCTGGAAATCGATCGATGGCGGCAAGACCTGGGATGCGTTGCGAGGCGCGCCGGGGGGCGACGATTATCAAAACGTCTGGATTAATCCGGACAACCCGGAAGTGATCATATTGGGCAGCGATCAGGGCGCGGTAATTACCGTCAATGGTGGCAAGTCATGGAGCAGCTGGTACAACCAGCCGACCGCACAGCTTTATCACGTCAACGCCGACAACGCATTTCCGTATCGATTGTGCAGCGGCCAGCAGGAAAGCGGATCCGCATGTGTCGCCAGTCGCGGTAACGACGGCGAGATTACTTTCCGCGAATGGCATCCGGTCAGTGCCGAAGAATACGGTTACGTGACTCCCGATCCACTCGACCCCGATATCGTTTACGGCGGCAAGCTCACGCGCTACGATCGCCGCACGGGGCAAGCGCAGAACATTATGCCCAAGCCTTTTCGCACTGCTGACTTTCGCGTGGTGCGCACTCAGCCGGTGATCTTCTCGCCGGTCGACCCGCATGTGCTTTACTTTTCTACCAATACTCTGTGGAAGACAGGAGACGGCGGACGGAACTGGGACCAGGTAAGTCCGGACTTGACGCGCAAGACATTCGAGGTACCGCAGACTGTTGGCAAGTACCGCTCGCAACTGACAGCACAGCCAACCCAGCGCGGGGTGATCTATGCGGTCGCGCCGTCGCCGCTCGACGTTAACTTGATTTGGGCCGGAACCGATGATGGTTTGATTCATCGTACGAGCGACGGTGGCGCAAACTGGACCGAGGTGACGCCGAAGCAGCTCAAGCCCTGGCAGAAGATTTCAATCGTCGACGCCGGCCACTTTGATAAGAACACTGCTTACGCAGCCGTTAACACTCTGAGACTTGACGATCTGCGCCCGCACATTTATCGGACCCACGACGCGGGAGCAACCTGGACCGAAATTACGAATGGAATTCCGGATAATGAAAACACGGACGTGGTCCGCGAGGATCCGGAACGGAAGGGTTTGTTGTTCGCAGGTACGGAGCGCGCCGTTTATGTTTCTTTCGACGACGGCGATCATTGGCAATCTTTGCGACTCAACATGGGCGCCAGTTCAGTTCGTGATCTGATCATTAAGGGCGACGATCTGTGTGTCGCGACTCACGGCCGAGGCTTCTGGATTCTCGACAACATCACGCCGTTGCGGCAACTCCAGGCTTCGACAACGAAGGCGCCGGCGGTGCTGTTTCGTCCGCAAACGGCTCTGCGTGTTCGTTGGGACACCAACTCTGATACGCCGCTCCCGCCTGACGTTGCTGCGGGTGAAAACCCACCCGACGGCGTCATGATTGACTACTACATTGGCTCGGTTGCGTTGGGATCAGCGACACTGGAAATCAAGGATGAAACTGGCCAGGTCGTGCGACATTATTCAAGCGCCGATCCGCTGCCTACTCCCGACCCGATGCTTTCGATTCCCCCGTACTGGATAAGACCCGCGCAGCACCTCGCCAGCGAACCGGGCATGCATCGTTTTCTCTGGGACGTGCATTATGCTCCGGTGCCCGGGGTTCAGCCTCAGTACCCGATCGCTGCCGTTTATCGCAACACCCCACCTGCGGCCACTTCGCCATGGGCGATGCCGGGAAAGTACACGGTAGTGCTGGCGGTTGGTGGAAAGAGCTATCAGCAACCACTAAGGTTAGCAATGGACCCGAGAGTTAAGACCTCAAATGCAGACCTGGCCGAGCAGTTCAAGCTATCGAAGCAGCTCTATGATGAATGGCTGGCGATTAGTATGACGACCGAAAGCGTCAAACTGCTTCAGGCTAGGCTTACCGAGTTGCGACCGCGAGCACCTGAGGGTGAGCTCAAAACCCACATCAATGCACTAGGCGAGAAACTTCAAGCCTTGTTGGGGGCGGGTGGCGGCGGACCCGGCGGCGGCGGTATAGGTGGCGGCGCTCGATTAAGCGTCACCGCTACGAGCGGAAGAGTGCGAACTCTTTTTAGCCTGATAGAGGACGTCGATGTTGCACCGACGCCACAGATCGCGTCTGCGGCTGTTGAGGTGTTGAAGGACTCGCGCTCCCTTCACGAAAGCTGGCTGGCAATCAAGTCACAGGATATTCCGGCGTTGAACCAGGATCTTCGTGCCGCGGGCCTGCCCATGATCGAGATTGCAAAATAGACCCAGCGACACTCCTTTGCAGTGACTAGAAACCTGGGGACTTATTGGACATCCTTGTCTTACACGTTTTGCAGAGTGTGCGGATTCCCTAATAAAGTTGCCGGTCGCCACCGTGCGCATACCCTGAAAACCAATGCCGTCACCTCAGCCGCCGCCGGAAAATCAATTACAGCGTTTTCTCTTTTTTGTTTTTTAGCGGAATTTGCGTATTCAAATCCCGCGGCTTTCGTATTTTACGACTGAGCTATCTCCGTCGAAGTGGCGATCTCACAAGGTCATAGTGGAAATCAAGTAATGAAAAAGTCAAGCACCCTAACGGCTGAAGAACGACGGCTTGAGGAGTCCCGCCAACGCAATGCGCATTGGAAGCGCTGGGGACCTTACGTAAGCGAACGCGCGTGGGGCACCGTGCGCGAGGATTACAGCGCCGGTGGAACCGCCTGGGATTATTTCCCGCACGATCATGCACGGTCGCGCGCCTATCGCTGGAACGAAGATGGCCTGGCCGGACTTTGCGATCGGCATCAAATGATGTGTTTCGCGTTGGCGCTTTGGAATGGTCGCGATCCGATTTTGAAAGAACGCACTTTTGGGTTGACCGGTGGCGAAGGAAATCACGGCGAAGACGTCAAAGAGTATTATTTTTATCTCGACTCGACGCCGACCCACTCGTACATGAAATATCTTTACAAGTATCCGCAAGCCGAGTTTCCCTACGCGCGGCTGGTCGAAGAGAACCGTCGTCGCGGCAAGCAAGATCCCGAGTTCGAGCTGATGGACACCGGCGTGTTCAATGACAATCGCAACTTTGATGTAACTGTGGAATATGCCAAGGCGGACGTTGAAGACATCCTGATAAAGATCACCGCCGCGAATCACGGCCCCGAAGCCGCCCAGATTCATCTACTGCCGACGGTTTGGTTTCGCAACCGCTGGAGCTGGGGCGACAACGATGACCCGAAGCCGGTCGCGCGCAACGCTTCGTCCGAGAATGGCCCGGCCACAATCGATCTGGAGCATTTCATGCTGGGCCATCGCTGGCTCTACTGCGAGGGCGCGCCGGAACTGCTCTTCACCGAAAATGAAACCAACACTCGGCGGCTTTTCAATTCCGCAGACACATCTCCCTATGTCAAGGATGCGTTCCACAATTACATTATCCATGGCAAGCAGGACGCGGTGAATCCTGAACAGACGGGAACTAAAGCCGCCGCGCATTACTCGCTCACAATCGGTCCCGCGGAATCAGCCACGCTCCGTCTGCGATTAACAAATCAGGAAATCAAAGGCAACCCGAAGATGTTCGGAAATGAGTTTGAGCAAGTTTTTGCGACCAGGCAGCAAGAGGCCGACGATTTTTACGCGACCGTAATTCCACAAGATCTATCGGTTGATGCGCGCAACGTCATGAGACAGGCGTTTGCGGGAATGCTTTGGTCGAAACAGTTCTATCACTATGTTGTCGAGAAGTGGCTCGACGGCGATCCGGCGACGCCAAAACCTCCCGCCGAGCGAATGAATGGCCGCAACCGCGAATGGAAGCATCTCTATAACGCCGACGTAATTTCCATGCCGGACAAGTGGGAGTACCCCTGGTACGCCGCCTGGGACCTGGCGTTTCACTGCATTCCGCTGGCGTTGATCGATCCGGAGTTTGCGAAAGAACAGCTCGTTTTGATGACCCGCGAGTGGTACATGCATCCTAACGGACAAGTGCCGGCATACGAGTGGGCGCTCGGTGACGTGAACCCGCCCGTGCATGCCTGGGCCGCATGGCGCGTTTACAAGATCGACGAAAAGCGCAACGGCCAAAGCGACCGGAAATTTCTCGAGCGCGTCTTCCACAAACTAATGCTGAATTTTACCTGGTGGGTAAATCGCAAAGACGCCGAAGGCAACAACATCTTCGAGGGTGGCTTTCTCGGCCTCGACAACATCGGTGTGTTCGATCGTAGCGCGCCCTTGCCCACGGGCGGTTACATCGAACAGTCAGACGGCACGAGCTGGATGGCGATGTACACGCTCAATCTTTTAGCGATTGCCATTGAACTGGCGAAAGAAGATAGGGTGTATGAGGACGTCGCAAGCAAATTCTGGGAGCACTTTATCTATATAGCCCATGCGATGAACAACATCGGTGAAGAGAATACCGAACTCTGGAACGAAGAGGACGGCTTCTTCTACGATGTGCTGCACTTGCCCAACAATGCGCATCTACCGCTCAAAGTGCGATCGATGGTCGGACTGATTCCGTTGTTTGCAGTCGAAACGCTTGAAGACAAAATGCTGAGCACGCTGCCTGATTTCAAACGCAGGTTGGAGTGGTTTCTGAAAAATCGTCCCGACCTGACAACTGGTTGTATCAGAAATCCGGGTAACGGTGGCCGGCGTTTGCTTTCAGTTGTTGGACGCGACCGGTTGCGCCGCGTGCTCAGATACATGCTCGACGAGAAGGAGTTTTTATCGCCGTACGGCATACGCGCGCTCTCCCGTTTTCACAAGGACAATCCTTATGTGCTGCACGTTAATGGCAACGAGCACCGAGTCGATTACGAACCGGCAGAATCGAGCACGGGCTTGTTCGGCGGCAATTCAAATTGGCGTGGCCCGATTTGGTTTCCGGTGAATTTCCTCCTGATCGAATCACTGCAAAAGTTTCACCATTACCTGGGCGATGATTTTAAGGTTGAATGTCCCACGGGTTCAGGGAACATGCTGACACTGTCGGAGGTCGCTGCCGAACTCTCACGCCGCCTGTCGCGCCCTTTCATGCGCAGCGCGGATGGACGCCGTCCGGTTTATGGCGAAATCGAAAAGTTTCAGAGCGATGCGAACTGGCGTGATCTGATCATGTTTCACGAATACTTCCATGGCGACAATGGTTCAGGCATTGGCGCCAGTCACCAGACCGGATGGACCGGCGTTGTAGCCAAGCTCATGCAGCAGCGCGGCGAGCACCAGGCGAAGGCACAAGCAACCAGTGCGCGCAGTGATAGTCTAAAAGCAAAACTGTGAGTAGTAGAAAGATCGGGGAATAATTACAGAGCCGGGCGCGTTAGCGACCGGATGCTGGCACTCAACCGGCGCAGGTAAGCGAAGTTGGCTGGAGCGACTTGGGTGAACCCCGGGCTTAAGCAGAGGAGACGATGGTGATCAAGTTTGCGCAGGGGACCATAAGGGATCTCAATGCTTCTACTTCGCGCGAGTGGTTGGAAACGAACTGCCTCGGCGGCTTCTCCTCTTCAACGATCATCGGACTCAACACACGCCGCTATCACGGTTTACTAACCGCTGCGACCAATCCGCCGGTCGGGCGCAAGGTTTTGCTTTCCAAATTCGAAGAAGCGCTGATCATTGACGGAAGGCGTTACGACCTATCAGCCAATCAATATCCGGGCACTGTTCACCCTCAGGGCTTTCAGCTGCAAACAGGCTTTCGACTTGATCCGTTTCCCATATTTACTTACCTGGTCGAAGGAATCGAGATCGAGAAATCAGTGTTTATGGTGCAGGGTGAGAACACGACCGTGGTTCAATACCACTTTTGTTTTGATGAGAACGCTGCTAACAGCTCACTGCTTACTGCTTCCCTTTCTTTTGAGATTCGGCCGCTGATCGCCTTTCGCGACTATCACAGCACCACCCAAGAAAACAGCGCGTTGAATTCGCACGTGGAGATTGAGGACGGGCGAGCAAGCGTTGCTCTGTATGCCGATCTGCCGACGTTATACTTCGCCCACGACGCCTGCGAGATCGAGACACACGGCTATTGGTATCGCAACTTCGAATACCGAGTTGAGCAAGAGCGCGGACTTGACTTCCACGAAGACCTCTTCAGCCCATTTGCACTCACGTTTGCTGTAGACCAAAGCGCGTCGCCAAAAAAATCTCGCGTGCGCATCTGCGTTGTCGCTTCGACCGAACGTCGCGATGCGAAGCAAGCCGATGCTTATCGGAGCGCTGAAGTGAAACGCCGCCAGACTATCACGCAGTCAGCGCCTCGCGACAATGACTTCGTGCGTGCTTTAACAGTGGCGGCGGATCAATACATCGTTGCCCGAGGCGAACAGAAGACAGTCATCGCCGGCTATCACTGGTTCGCCGACTGGGGCCGCGATACGATGATCGCGCTCCCGGGTCTGACGCTGGCGACCGGAAGACTTGAGATCGCGAAAAGCATCTTGCTCGAGTTTGCAAAGCACGTCGATCAGGGCATGCTGCCCAATCGCTTTCCTGAGGCCGGTGAAAAGCCCGAATACAACACTGTCGACGCAACGCTCTGGTTTTTTGAGGCCGTGCGCGCGCTGGTGCACTACGCAAAGGACTTTGACTTCGTTCGCGACAACCTTTACGAAGTCCTGCGAGAAATTGTGGAGTGGCACGTGCGCGGAACGCGTTACGGCATCCAGGTTGATACAGACGGCCTGTTGTTATCCGGCGAACCGGGCGTTCAGTTGACTTGGATGGACGCGAAAGTCGGTGACTGGGTTGTCACGCCACGCAGCGGCAAGGCAGTCGAGATTCAAGCGCTCTGGTACAACGCGCTGCGGTTAATGGAGGACCTGGCAGAAAGCTTCGGCGACGAAACGAATGAAAAGCAGTACAAGACCATGGCTGCATGCGCGCGCAAAAGCTTCAATGAACAGTTTTGGAACGAGCAGACCGGTTGTCTCTACGACGTAATTAACGGCGACGAGCGCGACGCTTCTATCAGGCCCAACCAGGTCCTCGCGATCAGCCTAACGAATTCGATGGTTTCAAGAGTGCGAGCGAAGGCCATCCTGCGCGTCGTCGAGCGCGAATTGCTAACGCCACGCGGCTTACGCACGCTCTCGCCGAATGATTCCCGTTACATCGGTCGTTATGAAGGTGATACACGGAGCCGCGACGGCTCCTATCATCAGGGCACAGTGTGGCCCTGGTTGATGGGTCCTTACATCACAGCGTATGTGAAAACACTTGGTGAGAACGCTGGCCGAAAGTTTGCGACTCAATGGTTTAAGAACTTTGATGACCATTTGACGGAAGCCTGTCTGGGACAAGTTTCAGAAATTTTCGATGGCGACCCTCCACACACCCCTCGCGGTTGCGTTGCTCAAGCCTGGAGCGTCGCTGAAATACTGCTCGCGGCAGTCGAAAATGTTCATGTTACTAAATCAGCTGAACGTTCCCTGTTAACAAACACTTCACCCAAACGGGGCTGAGGCGCTTCAGCCCGCACTAACTCTTGATCAATAAACTCGCAAAGTCGTATATTGACGGAAATCGTTACCCGGTAACGAGGTTGGATTCTATTTGGTTGCGGCTGGCGCTGTCGACAGGATTACTTAATGTAATTTCCTCGCTTGTACGGCCGACAGTGCCCACGTCAGCGCGAGTGAAAGGGACTCAATGAAAAGGTCTCGTCGGCCGAAAGCCAATAAAAGCGGTTCACATGATCCAAGTCGGCGGAGTTTTCTAAAGGGAGTCGGCATCGCCGGCGCGGGCGCTGCAGTAGCTGACGCACTGTGGATCAAGACGGAAGCGAATGAAGCGCAACGCAAAGGCCCGACAACTCTCTCGGGAACAGTTCCAATCATACTGGACATCAATGGACAGAAACGAACTGTCCACATTGAGCCCCGCACCACGCTGCTGAATACGCTGCGCGATCATCTTGAACCTCCAGTCACAGGACCAAAGCTCGTCTGCGATATGGGAACGTGTGGCGCGTGCACAGTGTTGATGGACGGCAAGCCTGTATATTCCTGTTTGGTTCTCGCAGTCGATGCGGTAGGAAAATCGATTACGACGGTCGAAGGACTTGGCTCGCCTGAGAAACTCAGCCGCGTGCAGAGTGCCTTTGTCGAGAAAGATGCTTTGATGTGCGGCTTTTGCACGCCGGGCTTTGTGACGACTATCTCGGCTTATCTGAGAAAGAATTCCAATCCGACGCTGGCGGAAGTGCGCGAAGCCTGCAAGGGAAACCTCTGTCGCTGCGGTACTTATCCAAGAGTCTTCGAGGCGGCTCTCGCGGCTGCGAAGACCGCCACAAACAATGGCTGAGCCCGTATGACAGGCGTGGAGAACCGCAATGCAACAGCCACAAGCGTCACTAAAGAAGAAAAAGAAAATTAAGGTTCCCAAAGTCGTCAATGGCGTGGAGACCATGGTTGAGATGGAAGTCGACGACGACGCTGGATCAGGATGGGGCCCGAATGATAAACACATCCTCCTTAATCATCATCTGACTCGGGTTGATGGCCCGCTGAAAGTTTCAGGCGCTGCGCAATATACCTATGACGTTCGTTTGCCGAACATGCTTTATGGTCGAATCCTTCGCTGTCCGCACGCCCATGCGCGTCTGAAGAAGTTCGACTCTTCGGCCGCGTCGCACCTGGCCGGAGTGAGAGCGATCATTCAAGCCCCCCTGAACGAGTTTCGCTTTGCGGGTGCGCCAGTAGCTGCGGTGGCCGCAACAACTCCGGAGATCGCCCAGGATGCGGCGCGGGCAATCGTGGTCGAGTATGAAGTTTTGCCTCACGTCGTCCGGGCCGAGGACGCCATTCGATCCGGCGCGCCAAAGGTCGTTGAGCAGGAAAGCAACCTCCAGCAAAAGGACAAGCGCGGCGACGCGCAAAAAGTTGACGCTGCCTTCAATAGTAGCGATGCAATCGTCGAAGCTGAATATCGCACGCCGCGAATTCATCATGCTTGCCTGGAAACACATGGAATGGTTGTCGACTATAGCGGCGGCAACTCGGCAACTGTCTACGCGACAACTCAGGGAACCTTCACAATTCCTGCGGATGCCGCCGAACAACTGGGGCTGCCGCAGAGTGCGGTAACCGCCACCGTGCAACACATGGGCGGCGGTTTCGGTTCGAAGTTCGGAATCGGCATCGAAGGAATGCTCGCGTGTAAGCTCTCAAAACAAACCAAAGCTCCGGTGAAGCTGATGCTGACCCGCTATGACGAATTCGTTATGGCGGGCAATCGCTCCGGTTCGTGGCAAAAGCTAAAGGCGGGAGTGAAAAATGATGGCACTTTGATAGCGATGCAAGCGACGCAGTATCGCCTCGGAGGCCTGGGGGAAGGTTCCCAGGCCGGACAGCCTTACGTCTATCGTGCGAGCGAGTTCTATCGCGAGGTTTACGCTCTCCACACCAACGAAGACTCGTCAATTGCTATGCGTGCGCCGGGTCATCCGCAAGCGTCCTTCGCAATGGAATCGTTGATGGATGAACTGGCTTATAAGATCGGGATGGACCCGGTCGTGTTTCGCAAGAAGAATTTGCGAGACGAAGCGTATCATCGACAGTTGGATCGCAGCGCTCGCGAGATTGGTTGGGACAAGCGAAATCCAACGCCCGGAGGAAACCCCGGTCCGTTTAAGCGGGGCGTGGGGTGCGCCGTGGGCACCTGGGGCGGCGGCGGCAATAACCAATGCAAAGTTGATGTGAATGTTTCTCCCGACGGCTCAGTCGTTGTTGCTGTCGGCACGCAGGACCTGGGCACTGGCACGCGCACTTACACTCGCGCGATTGTCGCAGAGGAGTTAGGACTCCAGATAAAAGACGTTGTCGAGCAGATTGGTAACTCACGATTGGGAAGCGCCAATCCTTCCGGAGGCTCGACGACAGCAGCCTCTCTTTCACCATCTGTTAAAGATGCTGCAATCAAGACTCGCCTTGCAGTCGCCGAAAAAATTTCTCCTCTGCTCGGAAATGCAAAGCCCGAAGAAATTACCTTCGCAAACGGGAACGTAACGGGTGGTGGCAAATCGCTCTCCTGGAAGCAAGCGTGCGCGGCGCTGCCCCCGGCCGGCGTGACTGCACACGGCGAATGGCGCTCGGATCTTCAAGGTAGAGGAGTGCACGGCGTTTGCTTCGCCGAAGTCGAAGTGGATGTAGAGACCGGTAAAGTGCGGCCCATCAAGATGGTCCAGGTGCAGGACGGGGGCTTGCCTCTTAATCGTTTAACGATGGAGAGTCAGATTAACGGCGGCATGATCCAATCGCTGGGCATGGCCTTCTGGGAAGGTCGCGTGCTTGATGCGAAACTCGGCCTGCAACTTAATCCAGGATTTGGCGACTATAAACTGCCGGGCTCGCTGGAAATCCCTGAGCTCGTTCCAATCATCGACGACGAAGACAAACGCGAAATCGTTATCGGCATCGCAGAAGCCTGCATAATCCCGGCGCTCGGTGCGCTGGCCAACGCTGTGTTCAGCGCTTGCGGCGTGCGCGTGCGCGAGCTGCCAATCACTCCGGACAAAATCCTCATGGGTCTGAATGGGAGGAACGCTGCATGAAGGCATTCGAATGGATCAATGCCGGCACTATCAGCGAAGCTGTGCAGCTGCTGGCGTCCTCCGCAGCCTCTCATGACATCGACGAGGCGCCGCGGCCGATTGCCGGCGGCCAAGACATCCTGACCACAATGAAGGACTACCTTACTCGGCCGTCTCGGATTGTGAATCTCAAGAGCATTCGCGGTCTGGATCGCATCGAAGGCGACGGAAAGAAAGGACTGACAATCGGCGCGCTGGTTACCTTGAGCCAACTTGAAACACATCCAATCGTCCGGACCAGTTTTCCCGGGCTTGCTGAAGCGGCGCATTCGATCGCCACGCCACAGATTCGAAATCTGGGAACTGTGGGAGGAAATCTCTGTCAGCGGCCGCGCTGCTGGTATTTTCGTCTCGAGGAAGCGGTCTGTCTGAAGAAAGGCGGCTCGGAATGTTTCGCTGCAACCGGTGAGAACAAGTACAACGCAATTTTTGGCGGCGGCCCATCCTACATCGTGCACCCGTCCGACCTGGCACCGATGCTGGTGGCGCTTGGCGCGAGCGTTTCGATCACCGGCGCTGAAGGTAGGCGCGTAATTCCGATGGAAAAATTTTTCACCTTACCCAGTGAAGGCAGCATCCGCCGTGAGAATGTCCTCAAGAACGACGAAATCATCACCGCGATTCGGGTGCCAGCTTCCAGCTTCGCGGCGCATTCGACGTATTTGAAGTTCAAGGAACGAGATTCACTGGATTTCGCGCTGGCTTCAGTTGCCGTCGCGGTCCAGTTGCAAGCCAACAAAACTATTCAGCAAGCGCGCATCGTGTTGGGAGGTGTGGCGCCGATACCCTGGCGAGCGCCGCAGGCCGAGAAGTTCCTGGCTGCCAAGACCCTGTCGACCGACGTCTTGACTAAGGTTGCGAAACTGGCGCTTGAAGGCGCGCTGCCTTTGGAAAAGAACGCTTACAAGGTACCTCTGACGCAAACCCTGGTTCGTCGGGCGTTAATGCAAGCGGTAAATGCAAGTGGGTAGAGGCGGACGGCGCCACGGAGAAGAACACGGTTGGCTTTGACGGCGGAGGAACTTCGATGGCAAACGAACGAATTGTTCCAGACGACACCACTTCAAACTCAGGCGCAGGCGCGCCGATTCAGAGTCCATTTTGCGGCTCGCTTCGTTCCAAGAAATTCTTTATGCTTGCGGCGATGGCCACAGAAGCGGAGGATTATCTCGACGCAAGCAACCATTGCTGGTGTCGCGATACTCAACAAGTAATAGGAACGGACGGAGGCCGCGTCAGTCCCAATCGTTGCGTGCCTGGACGCTCGTGCTACCATTCGGCTCTTGGTGGCAAATGATGGCAGAGTGCAGTCTGGTGGAGGTACGGAAGATGCGAAGAGTTTGGTTTGCAGGCCTGGCAATCTCAGCTCTGCTGGGCGGTATTAGTTTCGGTTCAAGTGCAGAAAGCGTGAGCATCAGGGGCGACTACGTTGAAGTACGCACCGCGAGTGTCTTCGCCGGCGCCTGCCACTACAATGGCGAAGTTACCACGACCGGGCGTGACGCATTGATGGCCTGGAACGTCACGTCAGGCAAATGGAATGGTGTCGATCTTGCCGGCGTGCGGGCTCTCGCCGTCGTCACGTCTGAATCAAATCTGTCTGACAATGACGCCGCTCGGCATTCAGAGATCATCATCGATGGCGCCGCCTCCCATTCACAGGCGGTTGCGATGCTGGAAATTCTCAAGAGCAGACACGCAGCGTCGCTGGGCAAAATTGTTGCTGTTCTTAGCGCGCCAATCGCTTTTGAACACAAGGCCGGAAGCTTTGCAGTGACTGCGGGAAAACTTGCCTCGATCAACGTCGAAGCGATGCCTAACGATTTATGCTGCAAGATGCCGAACCTCGTCTGGTATTCGCCGCTGGTGCCGCTGACGAATCGAAAAGTGGGGTATACGACAAACGCTCTTTACTCCGGAGACAGCCTCGGCGAGCCATGGCAAAGGTCGGGTGAAAACAGCGCGTTTTACGGCAGCTTTGCTTTCTGAGTTTCAAGTCTTTCATTCGCAAGATGAAAGCTTGATGATGTAACCGATCTTTCCTTCTTGAGCTTAAGGCTTTCCGCATTCCATTTCAGTTTGCCCTCCCAACCTTGAGCGCTACTGACCGGTCGAGCAGTCAACTGCAAGGATGGTTAGGCGCTACCTTGAGAGATCGCATCTTCGAGCAAACTAACTGCGGCGCTGGGCTCGGCAACTTCAATGATCAGCTTGGCGAAGTGCTCATGCTCCAGCTCAATGACAATGGTCTTCTCAGGATTCCGTACATCCCAGAAAACCAGATCGCCTTCCTGATAAAATGTTCCTGCTCTGAAGATGTGAGGAATGGCTGTACCAACTAATTTGAAGCCGTCAAACCAGCCCATGGCCGGTTTTGAATCAGCATAAACAGCTTTAATGTGTGCAAGCGGAATTTCGAGACGGCTCCTTAAGGACCACAGCTGGTCCCACCCTTCCACCTCGAAAATGGCTTTATCTCTACCCACCTTTATTTCAACCATAAACATTTTTTCGCATCAAGATGAGGTGACGCCGCCTTCCATCATTTAGACAGGGTTACCGGTACGGCCGGCAAGAGCGAGCGCACCTAACAGAATGGCTGGGTGCCGTACTTGAGCACGCATCCTGGCGACTTTTCGCGCCGACGCGCGTTATCACGATTTGTTGCGAGGCATGCCTGGCACCGTGGTTTGGCCTTACACTCTTGTCCCTGAGTCTGCTCGTTGATCGACTGCGACGCCGTGTCTGAAGACCATCTCACCGCCGAGCCAGCCCGAAATCGTGATCAAAATAACGCCCAACACAGACATCAAGACGGGGATCGTGTAACTTCCGCTTACCCAGCTTGCGCCCCTAGTCGTACGAAGATAAAAACTGATCGCAAATATCACGAGTGCGATAACGTTGAGACGCGCGTGCCAATTTGCGATTTTGACGACATTCGGATCTTTGATCGATAGCCAGTCGATAATGCCGGGTACGGCGGCCACTGCTGCCCCGACAATTCCTCCCAGTAGCGTGTAAAAGGCGATCCAATTTCGCCACACCGGATTTCCGCGCCAGAGGTAAATGACGTCGGCTACGAGCGAGAAAACCCAAAGCGCGATAGGAAACGGAATGATCATCGGATGGACCGGATGCCCACCAATGCTTGCAGGACTTGCCATATTCGACTCCCTTCTATCG
>JALYXE010000577.1 GCA_030947265.1 Acidobacteriota bacterium | reverse complement strand
AAGCTAAGGTATTACCAGGGACCTAGGTAACCAAACACTTCGTAAAGGCAGAGTGCGCGAAGGAAATCCGCAAAGTATCGCAAATAAAGTTTCTCTTCGCGTCCTTTGCCCGGACCTTTGCGAACTTTGCGTTCAAACTCACGACGAGCCGGGGATCAAGTCTATTTGAATCTGCTCTCTGTTCCCTGGATTAGCCTTCTGATATTTTCGCGATGCGCAAATATTATCAACGCCGCGCCCGCAATCGCTGCCGTCACCAGCGGAGGCAGGTCGACAACAGGTTGAATGAAATTACTTTGCAATACTATGAACAAGGGAATTGTCGCAGCCGCGACGATCGAGCCTAACGATACATAGCGAGTTACTGCAACGATTAAGACAAAGATCAAACCGGCCAGCGCTACAGCAATCGGCGCGAGCACAATAAACACCCCGACGCCTGTCGCCACACCTTTACCGCCGCGAAACCTAAGCCATACTGGGAAAATGTGACCTACGATCACCGCCATCGCTGCCGCGGCCACCCACCAGAAAGCGTTTCCCAGGGGCGGACCCGCGTGTCCGACTAAAATTCTTTCCTGCGCATCTATGTATCCGCGCTCGAGATAAACTGGCGCCCCCAAAAACAACTTAGCAATCACTACGGCCGCCACACCTTTCAATGCGTCGAGTATCAGCGTGATCACGCCCGCGCCTTTACCTGCGCGCCGAGAGACATTCGTGGCGCCCGTTCCACCAGAACCTGTCTTCCTGACATCACCGCCCTGTTTCGCTCGGACGATTAGATATCCAAACGGTATCGACCCAACCAAGTAGGCAACAACAATGACAGTCGCAGGTGGCAAGCTGGCATTACTCCTCGATGCAATTAATTCATGGCATGAAAGGAAACTGGCACTATAACAACCGGTTTGGGGAGCGACAAGGTGTGGCACAAAGAACCCTACGGAGCGTTATAATCCGCGGTTGAGATCCAAGTTCCAAAATTGCGAGCAAGGCCGCTAAGTCGTGAGTCCTACGATCTTTCGAGAATTAGGTTTTCGATTCTTTTTCTTCTGCCGGGAGGAGACGAGAATGCACGTTCATGTTCACGGGACCAACGGTGAAGCGAAGTTCTGGCTTGAACCGAAGATCGAATTGGCGGGGAATTATGGTCTAAGAACCGGCGCGCTTAGGGGTGGTGCCCTAATTTGGTTTTTGTAAAATTAGGGCACTACCAGCTTAGGACAATCCGGGATTTAATTGAAGAACACGAGAATGAAATCAGAAACACTTGGTACGAACACTTCGAAGGTTGAGGTCACTCACTCTCTAAGCATGGGTTTTTCTTAGCTGACCTCAAACACATATCGCTCGCCAACTTCATGAATCCTCTAACAACGCATGTCCTGAGACATCCAGACAGAAGAGTCAAACGGAAAAGGTCTCACTAATTAATCCTGTTGATTGACGACTGACGGAACTTAGATCAGCCTTCTTCGCAACAAATCCAGCGCTGCTTGCGAGGAACGCCAGCGAATGAGCTGGCGATCACCGGGAATTTGGAGCTTGCGGTGCCTGGTTCTAACGTCGTCGGCGAGGGCGATATAGACAAGCCCCACCGGTTTCTCTTCGCTGCCACCACCCGGCCCGGCAATTCCGGTAACTGCCAAACCAAAATCGGTGCGCGCACGTTTGCGAATCCCTTCGGCCATTGCATCGACCACCGGCGCGCTCACAGCGCCATATTCGAGAAGCAAGGCCGGCTCAACGCCAAGCGTCCTCGTCTTTGCTTCATTCGAATAAGTGACGGCCCCTTCAATAAAGTATTTCGACGAGCCGGAAACCTCGGTCAATCTTTGGGCAACTAACCCGCCCGTACAACTTTCAGCGACAGCTAACGTATAGCCTCCCAGCGTCAACTTGAGACCAACAATCTCTTCCATCGTCTCGCCGGCGAAGGAAAAGACGGCGTTGCCCAAACGTTCCTCAATTTGTTCGGACAAGCGATCAAGCAAAACCCCCGCATCCGCTTCGGTTCTGCCGCGCGCCGTAAGATGAATTTCAATTTCGCTCTGGTTGAAAAGAATCGTCGTCTGCGGATTTTCATATTTCGTGTAGACAGGCGCGATCTTTTCGTCAACCGCGGATTCGCCAAGGCCCGCCACGCGTAGAAGCCGCCTTACCACTTTTATAGCACCCGCTCTGGTTGCTAGTTTAGGTAGAACATGGTTTTCAAACATCGGGCGCATCTCGCGCGGTGGACCAGGTAGCAGAATAATGGCGACGCCATCATGCTCGATAAACATTCCCGGGGCGCTGCCGTTTGGGTTGGGGAGTACTTCGGCTTTTTCAATGACCATTGCCTGACGAGAGTTTCGCTCAGGCATCACATGGCCGTAGCTCAGGAAGCGCTGGCGTAATTCGGCGAGAATTGTTTCGTCGAGCAAAAGCCGGCGACCGAGAGAGCGCGCTGCAACTTTACGGGTAATGTCGTCTTCAGTTGGACCAAGCCCGCCGGTCGTTATGACAACCTTTGATCGTCGGGTGGCGTCCTTAATTGCCTCCTCAAGACGCGCGTCGTCGTCGCCCACAATTGTCTTTAGTTTTACTTCGATGCCGATGCTGTTGAGCTTCTCGGTGAGCCAGAGGCTATTGGTGTCGCTACGGTCTGGGGCTAAGAGCTCCGAACCTATCGCAATAATTTCTGCTGTGAGTGTTTCGAGCAAAAGGTCACTCAGGGTCACAGAATCAGGGCGCCTTCTGCTCTTCCGGATAGATGTCTCTTAGTACTTCGGAGATTGGTGGCGGCGCTGAGATGGAATCGAGGGAACGCGAAGTAGAGATCGCCGGCTTTTTGCGCGGGGATGACAATTGTTCGGATTGCTCGCTTTCGTATGCTTCTACTATTTTCTTTAATTGCTGTTGGCCTTGCGCCAGTAAGCGCGCTGCTTGCTCGCGCTGCATTCGTTCCAGGATCGCAATCGCCGCGTTTATTTTTGCCGAGCGCTTTGGCGTGCGTTCAATCTGCCGCAGTCTCTTCACGTAGCGCCTTAATTGCCGAGATGGCGAAACATGAGAACTCTCTTTCAAGACCTCTTCTTCAGCCGCGAACCCGAGTTGTTCGACCGTGGCATTGTGATCACCTATGGAGTTGTACAAAGCGCCCAGAACGAAACGACTCAAGGGCGGTGGATCGGGCATCATCCTTACCACTTTCTCGCCGGTTTTTATGACGTCGGCCATTTCAAATCTGTACCGGCGGCTGTCGCCGGCGCGAAGAACGTCTTCAGCCGCCACGTAAAAACGAAAAATCACTTCAGTTCTTCGCCTGGCCCGGATTTTGAAAGCGAGCAAAACAAGCACGCCGGCGGCAGCAATACCAATTATGATCACTGTAGCTATGCCGACCATCTTCAACACGGCGATGATCACACCAGTGACGACAATCGCCACCAGGGCAAAAGCTGCTTTCGCTACTCTTCTGTGGTTTGCAGTCATGCTCTTGTAACGCAAACTGTTAGTTTGCGGTGCGCGCGCTGAAGTACTTATGGTGCAAGCAGGCTGGCATATACGCACAAGTCCCACGAACTGGTTCACTCAGCGCGGACTCTTTGACAAATTGCTTTCCCGACTTGCTCAGTAGAAAGGTTTCCACCGAGATCGCGCGTAGTCTCATCATGCAAGATAGCTTCGGAGACCGCTTTCTCAATTGCCTCGCTTGCTTTTTTGTTGCCCAGGTATTCTAGCATCATCGCCAAGGTCAGAAT
>JALYXE010000551.1 GCA_030947265.1 Acidobacteriota bacterium | reverse complement strand
ATGTTGCAGCTTAAACTGGACGGGGGCTCTGCGCTTTGCCCCCTTCCCAACCTGAGAGGAGGCTAAGTCTAGTGGTTACAAAGGTTCGGTATCGGGATCGTAAGTGTCATCCAACGTTTTGTCTTCTTCTTCAATCTCGGGGAGTTCGATGGTGATGCGGTCGCTGGGTTCTTCTAAATCGTCTCCGCTGAAGCGCGCAAGAATAACGGTGATATTATCCTCACCGCCGCGATTGTTGGCTTCGGCAATTAACTCCTCACACGCCTTGGAAAGATTCCGATTGCCGGCCACAATATTTTGAATATCTTCGGAGCGCAACTTTCCGGACAATCCATCGCTGCAAAGCAATAGCGTATCACCGCGGCGCAGGCGTATCCTGCCGGTCACCGGCGTAACGTCGCCTTGAGCACCCAGCGCTTGCAATATAACGTTGCGGAACATGTGGGTCTCGGCTTCCGCTTCACTGATCTGGCCCACGTCCACAAGCTGCTGTACTAATGATTGATCTTTTGTCGCCAATCTAATCTGATCGCGCCGAATAATGTAGCCGCGGCTGTCGCCAACTTGAACAAAGTCTAAAAGGTCGCCCCTAATTGCCGCGCCCGTAAAAGTTGCGCCCATGCCGGCGCATCGCGAGTCTTCCAGGCTGCGATGATGAATTGCGAGATTGGCGTAGACCGTGGCGTTTTTCAAACAATCGACCAGCGGCGTTTCCTCATCGCAACCTTCTTCCGAATCGCTTCCCACCAGCATCTCGCGAACGGAATCTACCGCCATGCGGCTGGCAACGTCGCCGGCGAGGGCGCCACCCATGCCATCCGAAACAACAAGCACCAATCCCTTATCGCCGAGTTTGAAGGTTCCTAGATCCTTATGAGCGGTAGTACCGTCGCTGCCCGTCCATGTTTGCTGTTTGGAGAGCTCGAGGACGAGAAAATTGTCCTCGTTACCCCGGCGGACACGGCCCACATCCGATTTAGCATGCAGCTCAACATTCATAAGGCGCGTGAAGGCGATTTCCCGGAAAAAAGAGAAAAATTCGTTTGGATTCTAACCTCTTCGAACTTTGGCTGTCACTTCCGTGTTGACGTAACGCAATCTTTTGGGTTGCGCGCAAACGCGGGGCAGACCGGCATCGTCGCGGGGGTGCTACTTACAGTTTGCGTTACAAAACGACATCGCTACCCTACCGACTCAAATGCTGTTTAGAGCTTGATCGAGATCAGCAATGATATCATCCGTATCCTCGAGTCCGACTGAGACTCTTACCAGACCATCGCTGATACCCAGTCGCTCCCTCTTGCCAGTGTCGACAGATGCATGAGTCATGGTAGCAGGATGCGAAATAAGAGTTTCCACACCACCCAAACTCTCGGCAAGCGTGCACAACTTGACGGATTCGAGTACAGCGCGCGCTGCTGCCAGCGAGCCAACGTCGAATGCCACCATTCCGCCGAAGCCACTCTGCTGGCGCTTGGCTAAAGCATGCTGCGGGTGCGACGCCGAACCCGGATAATAAACCTTCCTCACTTTCGGATGCTCCTCAAGGAACGCTGCCACTGCGCGCCCCGACTTGTCATGTTGCTCCATTCGCAAGGCGAGCGTCTTTGTGCCTCGCATGACGAGCCAGGAATCGAAAGGCGAAAGGATCGCCCCGGCGCTGTTTTGAATAAATCCGATCCACGCCGCATCTTCTTCATTGTTTAGTACGACTACGCCGCCGATGCCGTCGGAATGACCGTTCAGATACTTGGTGGTTGAATGGACCACAATGTCCACACCAAACTCGAGTGGGCGCTGAAGGTAAGGCGACATAAAAGTGTTGTCGCACACGACGCGCGCGCCGGCCCGATGCGCTACTTCCGATACCTCCCTCAAATCAGTAACAATCATGACCGGATTAGTCGGCGTTTCCACAAACACCATTTTTGTATTGGGCTTGATTGCCGACTCTACATTCAGCGCGTCTGAGGTATCAACGAAATCGAATTCAAGGTTGTAGTTCGCGAGCACACGTGTGAAAAGGCGGAAGGTGCCTCCGTAAGTGTTATCCGAAACGACCACATGCTCGCCAGCCTTAACCAGCCGGAGCGTCGCGTCAATCGCCGCCATCCCCGAGGCGAAAGCAAATCCAAATCGCGCGCCTTCCAGCGCGGCAATGTTTTGCTCGAGCGCGCTGCGTGTCGGATTCTGAGTACGCGCATACTCGTAGCCTTTATTTTTTCCGAGGCCCTCCTGCGCGTACGTTGAGGTCTGATAGATAGGAACTGTCACCGCTCCAGTCGTCTGGTCTGGTTCCTGTCCGCTGTGAATTGCCGTAGTTGCGAAACCCATAAGTTAGTGTGAATCGTAAATCGTAAATCGTGAATAGTAAAACGTGGTGGTGGTTTTGTGCGGAAACTGTTCAATTTGAGCTGCAACATAGTGAATGGAGCGGGGCATGGTAGCCCGCGTCTTACGCTCTGTCAATCCGCATTTATGTAAAGCAAACTGTCAGTTTGCTCTTCGGTGTTCCGGTCAGGTAACGGCGCAAACTAACAGTTTGCGTTACAAACTAACCTCAAACCTGGGATGCGGGTCGCTTTAGTGTTTTTCTACTACAAGGCATTTTGCAAAAAGTTCCCTTTTTGTCCCCGGCTTATTAGCGGCTGGAGCTGCCAAAAGGGCTTGGTGTCAACGCACACCGTCTGGTTTGCGCCGCAAACGAATAGTTTGCGTCACCAGAACCAGCCAGGAAGCCAGCGCCGATTGGAAGCGTTTGCTTTATGAAAAAAATTCTTGTTTCCCTTTGTTTGTTCTGGCTGGCAGGAATCGCCGCCGGCGCTTTGCAGGCACAAACGCTACGCGAAATGCCACCGCCGCCGCCTCCGCTAAAGAAGTCACCTACTCTTCGTACGGCACCGGCTTCGGTGGCGGCGGCGTCAGCTCAGAGTACGAAATCAAGTCCGGAATCCGAGCCCGAAGTTGAAGAGAACGACGTTGTCCGCGTGAGCACTAGTTTAATAACAGTGCCCGCCGAAGTACTGGATCGCACGGGCCGCTACATAGTAAACCTGCAGAAAGACGATTTCCGGATTTACGAAAATGGAGTGGAACAGGAACTAGCCTATTTCACTTCCGTGGAACAGCCATTTACCGTCGCGTTGCTGCTGGATGTAAGCGGCTCCACACAATCACAACTACAGGCCATTCGCAGCGCCGCTAATGTTTTCATCAGGCGTCTGCGTGCCAACGATCGTCTTTTGCTGGTTTCGTTTGATGGAAAAATAAATGTGCTGACGGAGGCGGTAACGCTGACCGAATTGCGGAAGAAGAAACTTCGTCTCGACGCCCTCAATGACGGCACACTTCTTTACGATACGGTTGGTTTTGTTTTGAATCAGCGGCTTGCGGGGATTAAGGGGCGCAAAGCGATCGTGCTTCTGACCGATGGAGTGGATGGCGGGAGTAAGAAAGCGACCTTCAAGCAAACTATTCGCGACGCTGAAGAAGCAAACGTCGTCATCTATACAGTTCAGTACAACACACTACCGCAGCTTCCTGAGCGCCTGAGCCAGATTATTGATCCGAAGATCAGGGAACGTCTTCGCACAAAGATGGTCAAGGAATACGGTGTTGGTTCTATTTACCTTCGCTCTTTGGCTGAAAAAACCGGCGGGCGTCTCTTCAATGCAGAAACTCTTTCTGATCTTCCACAGTCAGTTGGCCAAATCACCGACGAACTCGGCCGTCAGTATAGTCTCGGATACTATCCCAAAGGCCAAGCCCAACCCGGCGAGAAACGTGACATCAAGGTGCGAACGCGCGCACCAAACCTCGTAGTACATGCGCGCGAAAGTTACGTGGCGAATGCTGGTGGTTTAAAGCCAAGTGGTCAGGATTAAGCCAGTTATTCCTGGCTGGCTGGTCAGGTGGCTACGTCACATCAATATCCTTACTGTCACCTCATAAATGCTGATCACTTACTGAGTGTGATGCCTAATGACATTCGCCTGACCTTGATTGACACTCCCAAGGCGGCAAGTTAATCTGTTATCCCGTGAATTACACGGGCGAAAACCCTCCAACTAATCCCAACTTAAAGGCAGTCGCAATAATTCCCGCTCGCTACGATTCTGTCCGCTTGCCTGGCAAGGCTTTGCTGGAAATCGCTGGAAAACCGATGATTTGCTGGGTCGTTGCCAGAGCTCTCGCCGCTCGAAATGTTTCTCGCGCCATCGTTGCAACCGATGATGAGCGAATACGTTACGTAGTTCAGCATGCTGGATACGAAGCGGTTATGACGAGCAAGGATCTAGCGAGTGGCACGGATCGCATAGCGGAAGTTGCCGCTTCGTTAGTGAACGAGGAAATCATTGTTAATCTTCAGGGCGATGAGCCGCTGGTTTCGCCATTGACTATTGAACGAGCTATCGCAGCAATGGGGGAAGAAAAAATAGGGGAGAAGGGGAAAGGGGAAGGGGGAAAGGGGAAAGGGGAATCAGGGAGACACGGAGATGAGGAGACACGGAGACGCGGAGAGGAAGAGACTGCGCGAGGTGGAAAGGCGGAGACTGGGAAACGCGGAGCGGGGGAGAAACGGGGAGAGGAAGAGACGCGCGACCAGGAACACGAAAAGCGAGAAGAACGTGTCGAGATTGTAACGGCGTGGGAACCTATGGAGTCTGCCGCGGACGTGTTGAACCCTGATGTGGTCAAGATAGTAGTTGATGAAAATCGACATGCGATTTATTTCTCGCGTTCGCCGGTGCCTTATCCACGCGGTGCGGTGCGAAAGCATGGGAGCATTGAAGCAGCGTTGCGGAGCGAACCTTCTTTGCTTACCCGGTTTCGCAAACACACGGGCCTTTATGTTTACCGGCGCAACGTCTTACTTGAGTTTATGAAATGGCCGCAGTCTGAGCTCGAGAAACTGGAGTCGCTCGAACAACTGCGCGCCCTGGAACATGGTGTGAAGATCAAAGCGATCGAAGCAAGCACCTGGTCGATTGGTGTCGACACAATTGAAGATTTGCAACGAGTGCGTTCACTCGTGGAAGAACAGGCTTTCAGTTTGGAGTTCAAGCTTTAGCCTTGCCGCCGGGAAACCCGCAACCCAAAGGTTGAACTCCAAACTCCTTGAACTTTGAACTACTTGAGTTCTGAACTACTTGAGCTTTGCACGCCTTGAATCTTATGAGTGATTGGATCGGATTAGCAATTATCGGTTTCGTAATTTTGTGCGCGCTTTTTGGGCTTTGGCAGCTCAGTAAGCCGTACGATGTGACGGTGGAGGAGTTTGAGAAACGAGCGCATGAAGCGCCGAGCTTATTGAGTGCTGGTTTTGTAGGCTTGCAAAAGATTCTCGATCCCGCAACGGCGAAGGCTGTGCAGGCGCAGGAGGATTTCAAAGAGGGGCGGTTCGATGCCGAGCAGGGAAAAGGTGACGGGCCGGACGCGGGGGATGAGTAGGACAGACTTTATAGTGTCTTAGATAAATGACAGGCAGGAATGGCTGTCCCACCAGGAAAAGGTGATGGACCAGAGGCGCGGGAGGAGCCTGGGCAGGAAATGTAGCGCAAGCTGTTAGCTTGCGGACGCAAACTAACAGTTTGCGTTACAAAAGACGGAGGCCGGACTTGTCCCGCCCAAGCGCCTAAGCTCGGCGGACAAGTCTGCTGTCTGAACGGAAATGAAATATCGATCGCTTTGAGGAGTAGTAATGACTAAATACATTTTTGTAACTGGCGGCGTGGTTTCCAGTTTAGGAAAGGGTTTGGCGGCATCTTCAATTGGCTGCCTGCTTGAAGCTCGCGGCCTCAGCGTCGCGCTGATTAAGCTTGATCCCTATATCAATGTCGATCCCGGTACGATGTCGCCCTTTCAACATGGCGAGGTGTTCGTCACAGACGATGGCGCGGAAACTGATCTCGACCTTGGACATTACGAGAGGTTCACTCACGCGCATCTCTCGCAGGCAAATAATTGGACCACCGGCCGGATTTATCTTTCCGTAATTGAAAAAGAGCGGCGCGGAGACTACCTCGGTAAAACCATTCAGGTGATTCCGCACGTTACCAATGAAATAAAAGACGCCGTGAGGTCGGTTGCGGACAAAGACAATCCCGACGTCATCATTGTGGAGATTGGCGGCACCGTGGGCGATATCGAATCGCTGCCCTTCCTTGAAGCAATTCGTCAAATGGGAAACGAAGAAGGCGCGGGCAATATCCTGTTCATTCACGTCACTCTGGTACCCTTTATCGCCGCGGCAGGTGAACTGAAAACAAAGCCGACGCAACACTCCGTTCGTGATCTGCGGGAGATTGGTATCGCTCCTGACATCCTGCTTTGTCGTTCCGAAAAGCCACTCTCTTACGATCTGCGATCAAAGATAGCCCTCTTCTGCAACGTGAAAGAGTCCGCAGTGATCAGCGCGCAAGATGTTGACACGATCTACGATGTGCCTCTTGCCTTTCACGAACAGGGTCTGGATGAATTGATCGTCACGCAGCTTGGTTTCGGGGCCCGAGCATCGCACTCGGACCTTTCCGAATGGCGCGACCTGGTGGGCACGGTTCGAGAGCCGTCCGGCGGAGAAACCTCGATTGCAATTGTCGGCAAGTATGTTGAACTGGAAGACTCTTACAAATCCTTGCGAGAAGCTCTGACGCACGGTGGCGTGGCGAACAAACTTCGCGTCGGGGTGAAGTGGATCGAATCGGAAGAACTCATGGATGACGATTATGAGTCTCGTCTACGCGACTTTGACGCGATCCTGGTTCCTGGCGGGTTCGGTAAGAGAGGCATAGCGGGGATGATTCGCGCCATCACCTATGCTCGCAAAAGTAAGACACCCTATTTCGGCATCTGCCTGGGGATGCAAACGGCTTGCATCGAGTATGCGCGAAATGTTTGTAGCTTAAAAGATGCCGATTCTACGGAGTTTAATTCTGAGAGTCCTTATCCGATTATCTTTAAGCTGCGAGATCTGGTTGACGTTGAGGAGCTTGGCGGGACGATGCGTCTCGGGGCATGGCCCTGCAAGCTCGCTTTAAACTCTCTAGCCCATCAAGTTTATGGAACCGAAGAGATCAGCGAGCGCCACCGGCATCGTTATGAGTTTAATCCCGAATTCAGCGAGACATTGGAGCGCGGCGGTTTGGTCTTTAGCGGCGTTTCTCCCGACGGGAAGTTTGTGGAAATAGTCGAATTGCCGCGAGACGAACATCCGTGGTTTGTCGGTTGCCAGTTTCATCCTGAGTACAAATCAAAGCCTCTCGATGCTCATCCATTGTTTGCCTCATTTGTCCGCGCTGCTCACGAAAACCGCCTGCGGAGCGAAACCTCCATGGACAAGAACGGGGAGACAGAACTTCTGATTCCTGAGCGTGCCAGCGTTGTCAGCGTCGAATAGGATTCCAATCACCCATTATTATCGTCGTTGCGGCAGCGGGCGCCCCAGTTCCCTTAGCCTGGTCCTGCCCGCTACCAATTGGTGCTGATGCAGTTTGAGTTCTTGCCCTTAGTACAACGATCGGTCCCATGAGGTCAGAACCACCACGCGGTAGAGACTGTGTGAAAACTAGAACGTCGAGCCTAGCTAACATCGAGCGGGGAAACCGCCCTTCCCCACCTGAGAGACTTTCATAGTAGATAATTACATAGCAGGTGTTGAGTGCTTAATATTCTTGAAAATGCCACGCGAGAAGCTTTCAATCAATGCGCACGTCAATCAGGTTTGAAAGTCTCTCAGGTTGGGAAGGTGTGGTTTACCCCCGCTCGGACGTTCGTTAAGATCAAGAATCGAGTTTTCACACAGCCTCGGTAGCGGGTGGGTCCCGGTGGCATTGAAACCAGCGGCATTTAAACCGGCCATTAGCGGGATCTGGAGCTGGTTGGATTCGCTCCAGAACCCACCCGTTACCGCGTGGTAGTACTGACCTCATGGGTCCGTTACCATCGCAACTGAATATTGGATCGAAACTGCATCACCACTGCCACCAACCCCCTCGCTACCGCTTGCGGTTGTGTTTAGGTGATAATGCAGCGCTCTCTTCGGAACTCAGATTACATATGCTTCATTGCCCTACATGCGGAAAGACCTATTCGCCGGACCTGAAAATTTGTCCTGAGGATCAATCGCCGCTGCAGGCTGACGCAACCATCGCCGAGTCGGCCCCCACCGATCCACTGGTTGGACACACACTCGATGATAAGTACTATCTCGAGGAGCGTTTAGGTATCGGCGGTATGGGGACAGTCTATCGCGCTCGTCACCTACTCATCGATCGACCGGTCGCCGTAAAAGTTTTGAACCAACGTTTTGTTGAAGACGAAGCGGCCCGCACCAGGTTTCGCCGTGAAGCACGAGCCGCCGGTCGTTTGCAACACACGAACGCCGTTACCGTTACTGACTTTGGCGAATCACGCGATGGCAGCGTCTATCTGGTGATGGAGTTGCTCGAGGGCCGAAATCTTCGCGACGTGTTGGCGAAGGAAGCGCCGCTTGAGGCTGCACGCTCTGTGTCTTTGATGCTGCAGATTTCCGCAGCAGTAGCAGCGGCCCACGGGGCAGGAATAATTCACCGGGATCTAAAACCCGCGAACATATTCATTGTGCAACGTGCGGACGTGCCCGCTGTCGTCAAAGTTTTGGATTTTGGTATTGCAAAACTAGCCGCCGAATCATACGACGATGATGAGCCGAATCCGCTGACTCAAATTGGGGCGATGATCGGCACGCCGCGTTATATGTCGCCCGAGCAGTGTAACGGCGCGGAATTGACACCCGCCGCCGACGTCTACAGCCTCGGCATCATTCTTTATGAAATGCTCACCGGTGCCGTTCCTTT
The DNA here is from genome assembly GCA_030947265.1 of Acidobacteriota bacterium. Taxonomy (GTDB): domain Bacteria; phylum Acidobacteriota; class Blastocatellia; order Pyrinomonadales; family Pyrinomonadaceae; genus PSRF01. The sequence goes on along the minus strand of JALYXE010000551.1, from coordinate 665 downwards.
TAGTGGAACCTCGCCGTTGGCAATCGCGATGAAGCACACCTCGGAGGCGCCGCGCAGCCCTCGAGATTTCGTTTCTTCAATTCCGCCGGCTCTGGAGGAAATTGTTCTTCATGCTCTGGAAAAGCGTCCCCAGGATCGTCCTTCAAATGCGGCGGAATTTCGCGAGCAGTTACTCGCAACGGCTGAGCGACTGGGACTAGAACACGCATCAATCACGAGTTCGCCAAACTTAGCGGCCCTACGCAGCGTCGGCACAGAATCGCCATCCGGCCGGCTGGTCATCGATATCTCCCGTTTGCGGGAAAATCGTGCTGCGAATGCCGACTCTAACGAGTTGACTGCGATCACGCCGGTCCAGGCGCCGCGCGGTGTTGGCGGAAATGGTCCGGGCCCGTCTGCCTTGGAACCAACGGGTAACCGTTCTTTTCCGCGAGTCTCGGTCCGGGTTAACGCGTCCCACAGGTCAAAGAAAACACTTAAGGTGATCGCCGTCGTTGTTACCGCGATGCTTTTGATCGGCGCCGCACTGGCTATTCGATTGCGTCACAAGGCGATGGCCCGACAAGCTATTGCCGCTGCAAGTCCGAGCCCGACAGTAGAGCCGACGAGACCGCCGTCGCCATCGCCGAGTTCAACGCCTTCGTCCACGCCATCGCCTTCAGGGG
>JALYXE010000542.1 GCA_030947265.1 Acidobacteriota bacterium | reverse complement strand
CCACTGGTCGCTGAAGTAGGAGCCTATAGTGTCAAAGTTCAGTTGCTGAACTAAGGGAACGCCAAGCTGGCTACCGACGCTGGGATTGACGAAATTCGCCGCCACAGAACCCACACCAATCACGCCGCCTAATAAATAACGTAACGCATCCGCTCGGCCGCGCTGGCTTGAACTAATGCCTCCCGGGTAGAGGCTGGCAGGCAGACGCGGTGTCAGTGGATTATTAGTGTTGGTAATCGCATAGATTGGCGTGCGGTTAAAATTACTAATCACCTGAATCCGCTGGGCGTTGAAATCGGTTCCGAAACGGAGTGAATGATTGCCCCAGCTATATGAGGCGTTGTCCTGCAACGTGTACTGCCTTGTGTTGCGGCCCTGATCTTCAAAGCTGGCCTCCGGACTGCTGAGACTGAGTGGCAAACCGGACGTCGGCAATCCGTTCGACGCAATCTGGCCGATTATAAAATCCCCGGGAAGCGACGACTGTTTGAAGAACGGCTCGGCTGGTTCGTAAGCGCCGCGCACTTCGTTAACGAACCGGGATCCGATCGTCTTGCGGTATGAAGCGATCAGCAGCTGAGTCGGACCGCTCTGAACGACGAATGGATGGGTGCCGAATCCGCCGGTATCCGTTTGCCGCTCGTCGCCATTGTTGTTGTACTTGTAAACGAAGTTCAGGCTGTTCCTGTTATTAATGTCGAAGTCCAGCCGGGTGGTGAACCCGTTCCGAGTATCATTGTCAGACTGGTTAAACTGCAATAACTGAGTAAGCGCGTTATTGGCAACGGTCGAGTTGCCCGACGCCGGCGAAAGATCAAGCACTCGTCTTTGAATCGTCGGGTCGACTGCTAACACACCACCTGCGGACGCCGGAATCGCTCCTGTAAAGCCTGCACCGGTCAGCACATTGACCGTACGCGTGACACCACTGTTGTCGGTATAGGTAAAGTTGCCGGTGCGCGCTGAGGCCAGTAGGACATTACGCGTGACGGAAGTTTGTTGCCGCAGAACGAATTTTTCGTAAGATGCAAAGAAGAAAGCTTTGCCTTTTAGCAGCGATGAACCGCCTTCGCCGAAATGCGGCAGCACAAGTGGTCCGCCGATTTTTCCGCCAAACTGATTGCGGTTGAGAAATGGTCGCTTGATGCCGGCTGCATTGTTGAAAAACTCGTTGGCCGCGAATTTGACGTTGCGGTTGTACTCGAATAGCGCGCCATGGAAACTCTCGCCGCCTCTGGGTGTAACGAGCTGCACTTGAGTGGACCCCCCGCCGCCCAGGTCGGCGTTCGCATTCTGCGTTACCACAGTGAACTCGCCTGTGTCATCTACCGTAGGCCGATCCTGTACGAATCCGCCGGTACGTATGAAATTATCCTGCACATTGACGCCATCCCGCGTGTAGTTCGTAGACGATGATCTTTCGCCATTGATCGAGGCGCTCGTCGCGTTGGCGCCTGCAACCGTGTTGAGCAAGGCAAGCGGATTGCGCCCGTTCAGTGGCAACTCGAGCACCTGACGCGGACTGACCGTATTACTCAATTCGGCATTAGTGGAGTTGACCACATCCGCGCCGGCAACCACGGTAACACTCTCGGAAATCTGGCCTGCTTCTAAAGTCGCGTTGAGCGAATATTCCTGACCAATATCAATCTTTACATCGCCCGCTGTGAAGGTCTTATGTCCCGGCGCTGAAATAGTCACGGTGTATAAACCCACATCCAATTGGGGCACGCTGAAAGTGCCTTCGCCGCTCGTTGTTAACGTGCGCTCTCTGCTCGTCTGGTTGTCTTTAATCACAACGGAAGCGCCCGGAATGACGCCGCTCGCGTCCGTAACGCTAACAACCAGACGGCCAGTGCTTGACTGTGCGAAGACCGGGCCGAGCGTCGGCAACGCAAACAATGAAAGTACCAATATGAATCTAATTGTTGTTCTCATCTATGGCTCCTCTTGAATCGACTTGTTCATGCTTGTAACGCTGAGTAGAAGAAAACCCTGGTTCGCTGTAAGAGCGAGACGGCTTCTCCGAAATTCCGTAAGCACACGGCTCAGCTCCTGATTGCGCTTCCTAAGTTGCAAAAAGTATTCCCGCTGCCAGGCCTTCAGCCGGCTTGTGGTTCTACACGGAGTTTGAATTCGTGATGGAGAGACACATCGTGAGATTTGGATGGATGGACCAGCTGAACTTGCTAAATATGGATGAGATACGAAATAAGTGATGAGTAAACGATTATTCGTTTCCAATAAATTGGAAGTGTTCGTCCCCACTCAACGCGAAGTCGTCTCGAGCGTCCGTGCAGCCCTCGCCGAGACAGCCCGAGGGATAACACACCACGGGCCTTATAACCGTTAGCGGATAGATATTCGCGTGCTAGTGAAGACCGCAGTGCCATGGGCCTGGGGCTCAAGCCGCGCTCTCCTGATCTTGAATCTCGTCAGCGAGATCATTACTTGCGTCGTCGCTGCTTGCGCCGCGAACGAGGGTCGAGATCTTATAGCGCTTGACTTTAGTGTTCAGCGTGGTGAGCTTTACGCCGAGAAGCTGCGCCGCGCGAGTTTGATTGCCGCCTGTTCTGACAAGCGCGCTGCGAATAAGTTCTGTTTCGAATCGTTGAACCTCATCGTGGAGCCTGACGTTTTGTTTGATGTTCGGCTGCTGAGAAACCCGCAGCGATTCAACTTCTCTTAACAAAGTAAGCGCAACTTCTCTCAGCGTATTAAGTCTGTTGTTCAAAACAGTATCGTGCAGAGATGCGCAAGAAATGGCAGGTCCTGAAGAACGATCTGCTGTGGCCCAGGTTGGTGAACTGCTCATCATGTGCCTCCTAATACATTCGAATGCGTC
>JALYXE010000523.1 GCA_030947265.1 Acidobacteriota bacterium | reverse complement strand
GAACTCGCCCCTACTGCTCTCGCCGCACGACAAGAACACGCTGTATTTCGGCGGAAATGTCGTTTTTAAGTCGACAGACTTTGGCAAAACCTGGGAACAGATTAGCCCTGACCTGACAACCAACAATGAGGAAAAACAGAAGGACGCCGGCGGGCCCATCGCTTTTGAGAACTCCACCGCCGAATACCATTCGACCATCATCAGCCTCGCCGAATCGCCGGTGCAGAAGGGACAGATATGGGCCGGCACGGACGACGGAAATCTTCAGATGACAACCGATGGAGGAAAGAACTGGAGTAATACCGTTAGGAACGTCTCCGGTGTTGGGGCGAATTCTCCCGTTTCTCACGTCGAGCCTTCGCGAACAAGCGCGCAGACTGCCTATGTCGCGTTTGACCGCCATATGCTTGACGATTTTCGTCCCTATATTTTTAAGACCGGCGACGGTGGACAAACCTGGTCTAACATCGCCGGCAATCTGCCTTCAAAGGCTTATGTCCAGGTGGTTCGCGAGGATCCCAGGAATCCCATCCTGCTCTACGCGGGAACCGAGATTGGTCTGTTCGTTTCCTACACCGGCGGCAGGGAATGGATCAGGCTCAACTTGAAAAATCTACCGAATGTTTCGGTGCACGATATTTTAATTCATCCGCGCGAAAACGATCTTATTCTGGCCACCCATGGTCGCAGCGTTTGGATCTTTGACGATGCCACGCCAATTCAGCAGATGACTGCGGCAATCCTCAGGAGCGACGCGCATCTATTTCCGATTCGTCCGGCGCTGCGTTTCGCCACGCGCTTTACGCGTTACGGAATCGGGGACAAAGCATTCACTGGTCCAAACCCGCCTTATGGCGCATTGATAACTTATTACTTGAAAAACAAGCCTGGCGATAAGGCAACTTTCAAAATTCAGATTGTCGACCAGACCGGGAAGCTTGTGCAGGAACTCGAAAAACCTGAGAAGGAGAAAGGTTTGAATCGCGCGAGCTGGAATTTGAGGTATGGGGGCGCGGAAGTGCGGCGGCCTCCCACTGAAGAGGAGACAGCTTTTGCTGGTCCCCCACGTGGACCACAAGTGTTGCCGGGGAGTTACACAGTTAAGCTGATGGTGGGTGACAAGACATACGAGGAGCCGGTCGAGGTGCGTCTGGATCCGACCATCAATGTTTCGCTTGCAGACTTGCAAGTGCAACTGGATTTACAAGTAAAGCTGCGTGACATGCAATCAGCCGCCAATAGTGCCCTGCGTTTCCTGGACAGCATCGAGGAACAACTCAAGCACACCCAGACCACAGCGAAGACGCTAAACAAAGAGCCGGATAAAGAGCTGATGACGGCCCTGGAAGATTATATAAAGCAAGTCAATGCGCGCCAGGATCGGCTGGCGCGACGCACGGAGGGGCTGGGGCTACCGGGCAAGTCGCAGGTTGTGAACAGGATTGGAGACATTTTCTTTGCTGTGGATGGCACAAATGCGGCGCCAACTCCTTATCAGCGCCAGTACATTCAGGAGATCCAGCCGGAATTTCGCGACCGCATGGCTGAGGTTAATCGATTTATCAGAGACACGGTGCCTCAATGGAACGAGAAGCTGCGCGCCTGGAATGTGCCAACCCTGACGACGCGGGCGCCGGTTGAGTTCTAATTAACAGCCGGCAATCGAAAGACTCAGCGGGGGCATGCCCCCTTCCTCACCTGAGAGACTTTCCGGCTCATTAGCTTTTCTAAGTTGAAAAGCCTCTCCCCAGCATGAACGTAAAGTTTTCAGAAATAAGAAAATAAAGTCCAATGTCCAACGTCCAACGTCCAACTTCCGTACATCAGACGGCGTGCGCTCATTGAGTCATGTTAAAAGGCCAGACATTGGACGTTGGACGTTGGACATTGGACGCTTACTTAGTCGCTAGGCGTTGCGGCCGTCGCCATGCGAGTTAGCCGAATGTTGCCGTTTATTCCGCTTGCAGAAATTGAGTTTCCGCCGCTGCCGATTTGTGCGACATAATGTCCGTAACCGCTTTTCTCCACCGCCACGTTCGACAAATCTGAAATGATATCCCCGTTCATTCCGTGAGCCTCCAGCGCAGCATTCAAACCTTCGCTGAGGCGCAACTCAATGTTTCCGTTGATGCCGTGGATCTCTACGCCTTTGTTGTCGAGCTGTTTTAAGGCCACTGAGATGTTCCCATTAATTCCGTTGAACTCAGCGGAGCCCGAAGCCTGCGCAATATCCACCTTTCCATTGATGCCGTGAATCTCAACCGGTCCCTCGATCTCCCCAACGATGACTGAACCATTCACACCGTTAGCTCCAAAAGAGATTTGTTTCGGCAACCGGAGCGTTAGATGTTCTGAAGGCTTTGCGCCGAAAATCCGTGCGAAGAAGGTCCCGTCACCCTTTTCTCCGCGTATTGTTAGTCCGGTTTGCGTACTGTCGATAATAATTCTGCGCCGGTTCAAGACTTCCTGGCTTGCTCCGGTACGCTCGATATAGATATCAGCTGTCCTGGTGTCGGACGTTTCAATCTTCACCGGGCCGTTTATTCCGGAAACCTCCACGCGCGCACCGGGTGAAAGCTCATAGCTCTTGCGAATCTCTTCGCGGACATCAGCCGCGGTGGATTCCCTATCGCCATGGACAATCAGCGGCCATTCAGTAATACTGCCTGTTTTTGAATGGGAGCGTACGATACCCGCGACACCGGCAACTGCTACCAAAGCGACAATTAAGATTATTCTCTTCATGTTGGTCCGGCCTTTCAAGAGGTTCGATTCCTTGATCTTTAACGATTCCGGGAGTCTTTTGGTTCACTATAATTCGATTTTTCCAGGTGAATTTCCGCTGCATTCACCAGAAAACCACCCCAGTAGTCATGCTTGACACAACCTTTGCTCGCGACATACATTCAAGTTTATTCCCATACTTTCAGATCAGAAAAGTATGAGAGCATAGCCCCAAAGTTTTACGAAATCAGACCATCACTCCAGCGCCATGAGTGAAAAAGATTCCCGGGATCGGACCGTCTTGATTGTCGAGGACGCCGATGACGCACGCTATTTCATGCGGCTTGAATTGGTGCATCTGGGTTACCGTGTAGTTGAGGCAGAAAACGGAGCAAAAGCCGTGGAAGTTGCCCAACGCGAACATCCTGACATAATCCTCATGGACCTATCGCTACCGATTATGGATGGAATCGCAGCCACGGAAAAGATACGGGCCACTGATGGACTCGAAGGGGTTCACATAATCGCTGTTACCGCTCACCAGGAGCGGGACTTTCGAAAAGGAGCCAAGGCCGCGGGCTTCGATGCTTATTTAACTAAGCCCATCGATATTGATTGGCTCGGTGAACTCATTAAAGGCCTGCTTGTTTGATGGCTGCATGAGAGAAACAGCGAAAAAGCCAGAAGCAATGGATTTTGAAGAGTTACTGCAGTTCCTCCAGGAGACTTCCAACAGAATCTCCAAACTCATCCACGGGCTCGCGGATTCCGAGCTGCGTTGGCGAAATTGCTACGATCAGTTTTCAGTGCTGGAGAATATATGCCATCTTCGAGACATCGAAGCCGAAGCCTATAGCATTAGAATCAACCGAATTCTTAAAGAGTCCAATCCTTTCCTTCCCGACGTTGATGGCAAGCGTTTAGCAACTGAGCGCCGGTACAATTCCCTGGATGCTGACGTAGCTTTGCACTCATTTGCTGCCTCGCGGACCGAAAACCTGCGGAAGCTGGAAGGTTTGGTTGCCGAACAGCTCGAACGCGCGGGAACACTTGAAGGAGTAGGAAGACTCACCTTGGGACGTTTGGCTGAAATGATGCGCGAACACGATGAGGGGCATATTGAGGAACTGCGCATGCTGCGCCAGCAGCTCAAGCAACATCATCCAACTTGAGATACCTTCAACACCTCGTTCAATCGGTTTTTTGGAAAGAATGGTTGAGTAACCAATCTGGCCGCAACCTCTTTAACAACTAGCCCTCCGGCTCTCGCCGTGCCCTTAGTCGAACAATTGTCGCTCCTAAGCCACCAGCTTCCGGTGGTGCGTCAGTCCAATTCTTTACAAACTCGGTTCTATCCAATATCGCACGGACGATTTCCCTCTGCACGCCTTTCCCTTTGCCGTGAATAATTCTCACGCTGCGAAAGCCAGCCTGCCGAGCTTGCTTCAGATATTCCTCAACCACGGGTTTCACGTCTCGCGGTTGGATGGTATGGAGATCGAAGACATCGGTGATAGGAATCGTGACCGGCTCGGGAAATGGATCAAATGGATCGCACGAATCGAACTGTTCCAGCGGGTCTAATGAATCGACGTAGTCAGATGATTGTCTTCTCATTGTTTGCAGCAAGACCTTTCGGATCGAGCGGTCCAGTTGGATCTTTTATAGTGGGTCGACAAATACGGAACCGGAAGCGGTAGCGACCGGGTGGATCGCGCATTGCACTCGAGTGGTTATGAAACATAACCCCATCGCTACCGCGCCGGGTTCTGTATTTGTGTTACGTCACAAGCTAATAAGGCTAGCGACCGGGTGAATCGCGCATTGCACTCGAGTGGTTATGAAACATAACCCCGTCGCTACCCCGGGTTCTGTATTTGTCTTACGCCATAAGCTGATAGCCAGCTTACAGACCACCGCGGACGCGCACTGCCCCTACATTTCGCGCCTTTGGCGCTTCAAACGACCTCAATCTCCAACCCCAATGTCAACTCTAATCAACCAATGTTATTGAAACTCTGTTTTATTGCTTTGGAGCCACATAACTTCGCCGGGCTTTCACGACCAATGTGCCCTGCGACTTCTGGGCAGCCGGCGTGACATCGATCTTCAGTTTTCTCAGAGTGCCGTCGCGCTTACGATTTGAAGAGACAAAAGCGAGACTGTAGCGTGTGCGCAAGTGCTCTATAAGCGTAACGAAGCTTGTATCAAGCCGCTCAGGTGTGTCTTCCATCACTTCGCCGCCGGTCTCATCCGCAAGTTGCTTGATGTCCAGCACCGGCGCGCCAAACGCACCAACCATTCGCGTTCCCCAAACCATCAGTCCATTTTCCATTCGCTGACCCGGGGTCCTCGGCACTAGCCCGCATACAACGCTACCCGATTCAAAAACGGCCTGCTTGGCTGCTTTTCCTGACGGTCCATGGCCGCAATCGAAGTTACGTGTGATGCCGGTGATCGCGATTATGACGCGCCGCCCAACGGGATTGCCGGACGTAACCATGTAATCGGCGGCTTTGGCGAAGGCCTTGTTCAGGCAGTGGTCAGCCCATTCATCATGCGGCGGAATTCGATCCAGCGCGGTCTCGATTAGTGAGCGATCGCGCGTAAATTCCTGCAGCAATTCTGCGTTGTCGTGATAGGTGATGACTGCTACCTCGTCTGTTGCCTTCAAACGCGCCAGCGCGTCATTCGCCGCGCGATGCACTTGTGTGCCGAAAGGGTCAAGACATCCGCCGCGATCGATCAGCAATACCACGGACAGCGGCAGACTGTCCTGACTAAAATGTGTGAGCTGCTGTTTCGTCCCGTCCTCCAGGATCACAAAGTCGGTTTGTTTCAGATTGCCCACGACACGGGCGGTTTTTTTCTGCACAACGAGCGCATCAATAGTCACCAGGTCGACATCAACTTTCACGACCTCACTCGCCTGGGCCATAGGGCGTCCAGCCGAGTTAACAGCTCTTTCACGCGTTTGCGAGGTAATACGTGACGAGATGTAGGGCAAAAGAAAGAGTAGTAAAAGCGGCGAAAGGTATTTGTATCTCGCTACGGTTGTGAACAAGTTTTTCATTAAGCACTCCAATTCCGAAATTCGCGAATCGAAATCCGCTTTGGGGAGAGTGCTCGGGGGGAATTAAATAATACTCCGAACCTATCCTCACAGAAAAGAAGTTTCCATAAGTACAGTGCAGAACCGAGCGCGGTAGCGCCGGATCCTAGAGTCAACTTCACTGATAACCATAGGCAATATCCGGGTTCATTAGAATACGAGCTTCGCAAGAAGCCAGCCGCTGCTTATCTGAGCCCCGCCTGTTTTCTGCAACTCGCCAATGCTGAAGTTGACTCCAGCATCCGGCGCTACCGCGCTCGGTTCTGTGACGCAGCCCGCTTACTGCCAAACTTGAGTTCAGCAGGAATCAGGCAGCCAGCCCGTTAACTTCAAACTGAACCACTATCGGATCTTGCTCGAGCAAACTCACGCAGCAGCGTTTGAAGTTCGCTTGTAAGTCGATTAGAGTATTCGTCGTCTACCCACCGTTTCCGTTGTAGTCCAGCTCAACAAGACCCAGGAGATGATCTGATGAGAAATAGCCTCCAGTTTTCTGTTTTCAATTTTCGGCGAGGACTTTTGCTGATAGCAATTATTGCCCTGGCACTGTCGCTTGCTTCACTAATGCTACTGGCACCGCATGCGCGAGCCCAAAATCGACAGAACCCGTCCACGTCACCTGCATCGGACGGTGGTTCAGGTCCTGGATTGATCGTTTATCCCGAAACTAAGAAAAGTGATACGGTGGATGATTATTTCGGGACGAAGGTGGCTGATCCTTATCGCTGGCTCGAGAATGACGCAGCGCCCGAGGTTGCCGACTGGGTCGAGAAGCAAAACAAAGTCACCTTTGCTTATCTGGAAAAGATTCCTTTCCGCCAGAAGATTAAAGACCGCCTTACCCAGCTCTTCAATTATCCGAAATATTCTGCGCCCCAGCGTCGCGGCGACTATTTCTTCTATACGAAAAATGATGGCCTGCAGAACCAGAGCGTCTGGTACAGGCAGAAAGGCCTGGACGGAACACCTGAGGTCTTGCTCGACCCCAACAAGCTCTCCGCCGATGGCACGACGCGTCTGGGAGCATTCTCGCTGTCGAAGAATGGCAAGTATGTGGGCTACGGCGTCTCGAAAGGTGGCTCCGACTGGAACGACGTTTACGTGATGGATGTGGACTCGAAGCAGATGCAGCCGGATCATCTCGAATGGGTGAAAGTTTCGGGTGTTTCCTGGCAAGGCGACGGTTTTTATTATAGCCGCTATCCTGCGCCGGAAAAGAGTCATGAACTCACGACTAAGAATGAAAACCATCAGGTGTTCTATCACAAGGTGGGAACCCAGCAGTCGGAAGATTTGCTGGTTTATGAGGATAAAGCGAATCCTCAGCGATTCCATACACTGGGTACCAGCGACGACGAGAGATTTGGATTTCTCACGATCTCTGAACGCGGCAAAGGAAAAAAAGGAAACGCTGTGTTTTACCGAGACCTGTCTCAAGCGGGTAACAGGTTCATGCCAATCGTTGCAGAAATCGGCGACGATAGTTATGG
>JALYXE010000517.1 GCA_030947265.1 Acidobacteriota bacterium | reverse complement strand
GCCTTCATTACCAGGGGAACGGCGTAGCGGCGAGAGTTAGCATGAAGTCAACAACGCTTTTACATCCAAAGTCCGGGCCAAGTCAAATTGTGGCTCGAGCACCAGTTTAACGGCCGTCCGGATTGGTGTTATTATCTGGACTACCCCTGAGTACCCAATACCATTCCTCTGTTGCGCCGGGTCTATGTCTAGCAAAGCTTCAACGCAGGAAAAGAGTCCAGGTTCTCCTTTGCAAGGAGGGCCGCAGTCCGATCTGTACCGGACAATTTTCCAACATTCAAGCGAGCCCATTGCCATAATCGACCCAAAGGGGCTCTACCTCGAGCAGAATGCTGCCCACGCCCAGTTGCTGGGCTACACAGATGCGGAACTTCAAAATCAGACGCCGGCAATACATCTTGGCGAAAAAGTCTTTGCCGAATTAGCACGCGAGCTTGCGGATAAGGGAGAGTATCGGGGAGAAGCAATCAGCAAAACGAAGACTGGCGAGGTCAGGCACATCGAGTTGTCGGCTTTCGCGATACGAAATGATTCAGGTGAAACGCTTTGCCACGTCGGCATCAAGCGAGACATCACGGAACGTAAGCAAGCGGAACAGGCGTTAGAACGAAGCGAAGCTCAGTTGACCGACTTTTTCGAGAACGCCGCGATCGGCTTGCACTGGGTTGGGCCTGACGGCACGATTCTTCGCGTCAATCAAGCTGAACTGGATATGCTGGGCTACACTCACGATGAATACGTCGGTCGTAGTATCGCCGAGTTTCATTTCGATGAGAACGTTATTGAAGACATCCTCGCCCGGCTGCAAGCCGGCGAAGTGCTTCAGAATTACGAGGCGCGGTTGCGTTGCAAGGACGGGAGCATAAAGCGCGTCCGCATTAACTCAAGCGTGTATCGCGAAAATGGAACGTTTATTCATACTCGCTGTTTTACGCGAGACATAACCGAGAGAAAGCGAACTGAAAGCCGGCTGGCACTCCAATACGCAGTAACACAAATTCTTTCTGCGTCGCATGATTTCGTTGAAAGTGCGCAACACATCCTCCAGGCCGCGTGCGAGAGTCTTGATTGGGAGGTTGGCGCCTTTTGGAAAGTCGATCGACAAATGGAAGTCTTGCGCTTTGTAGCGATTTGTCATGCCACTGCAACGGCAACCCCTGAGTTTGACCGTCTAACTCAAATTTCCACATTCGCGAAAGGCGAGGGATTACCGGGACGTATTTGGGCCAGCGCGCAGCCCACGTGGATTGAGAATGTCCTGGAAGATGAAAACTTTCTCCGTGGGTCGGCCGCTGCCAGGGAGGGCCTTCACGGCGCTTTCGGCTTTCCTATCCTAATAGGCGGCGAAGTCTGGGGCGTGATTGAATTCTTTAGTCCGGAAATCAGAGAACCCAGTGACGAGTTGTTAAGGCTGGTAGCAGGAATTGGCGGGCAAATCGGTCAGTTTACTGAACGAAAGCTCGCTGAGGAAGAAAGTGCCGAGTTCTTAAAGCGCGAAAGTGCAGCGCGTGCGGATGCGGAAGAGGCTAATCGCTTGAAAGATGAGTTTTTGGCCACACTTTCTCACGAGCTACGCACCCCGTTGAACGCAGTCATTGGCTGGTCGCGAATGCTGGGCTGCGGCCGGCTTGATCGCGAAAGTTCCAAGCATGCGCTCGAAGTAATTGAAAGAAATGCCTGGGCTCAGAAACAAATCATTGAGGATATCCTTGATGTCTCAAGGGTAATTACCGGGAAGCTTCAACTTAATCTCCACCCCGTTGATCTGGTCACGCTGGTAGATGCGGCGCTTGACGCAGTGCGTCCGGCTATCGAAGCCAAGGAGATCCAGATCGAGACGATCATAGATGCAAGTCTCAGAGTGATTTTCGGCGACGCCGATCGTCTTCAGCAAGTCATCTGGAACCTGCTTTCGAATGCCGCGAAGTTTACTCCAAACGGCGGCAGAGTCGAGATATCAGTAAGCCAAACTACTGGACACGTGCAGATTCAAGTTAAAGACAGTGGACCAGGCATTGATCCCAAGTTCCTTCCCCACGTGTTCGAGCGATTTCGTCAAGCCGATGGCTCCACGACGCGCACGCACGGGGGCCTCGGACTGGGTCTGGCGATTGTTCGACATCTGGTGGAACTGCATGGCGGAACAATCACAGTTGAGAATCGCGAAAATGGCCACGGCGCGATTTTCACAATCCAGTTACCTTTGCCGAGCGGCGAGTTGCACCCGGAAACGTTGGCCCACGCTGCCTCAGCTTTCCGGGAGGCCCAGTCGGAAGTGCCAAGCCTCGACGGCTTACGCATTCTGGTGGTCGATGATGAAACGGACGCACTCGATCTAATTGGTGTTGAGTTAGCGCAGCATGGCGCAAAGGTCACGGGCGTGGGAAACGCTGCAGATGCACTTAATGCTCTTGAAGAAGCCCAATTCGATCTGCTGATTAGTGACATTGGCATGCCAAACACCGATGGTTACGATCTGATCCGGCAAATCCGCAAGCAGGAAGAAGGAAAGACCCGGAAAATTCCGGCCGTGGCCTTAACCGCTTATGCGAGGGTGCAGGATCGCATGCAAGCAGTCATGGCAGGCTTCAGCACCCACATCGCCAAACCGGTTGAGGTAAACGAGCTGGTAACAGTGGTAGCAAGTTTGGCAGGGCGGTTAGGCACCGGGTGAGTCTGCAGCAACCATCGATCACCCAAACTTCCGCGGTTGCCGAAACTTCCGGGTAAAGACGCCACATGCCTAAACGTTGCCATTGGCCCAGGACAGACTTGTCGATTACCTACCATGACGTGGAATGGGGAGTTCCCCAGCACGATGATCTCAAACTTTTTGAGTTTCTTATTCTGGAAGGTGCACAAGCGGGTCTTAGCTGGGAGATCATATTGAACAAGCGAGAGGGTTATCGAACGGCGTTTAGCGGGTTCGATCCGACAATAGTCGCTAAATACAGCGAACGAAAAGTTGAACAACTGCTTGGAGACGCTCGCATAGTTCGCAATCGCTTGAAGATTAGAGCGGCTATTCAAAACGCAAAAGCGTTTCTTGCGGTACGGGAGGAGTTTGGTAGTTTCGATCGTTACATCTGGAGCTTTGTTGGTAGCGTTCCCAGGAAGAGAAGGCGCGCGCAGCCGGTGCCCGCCTTTACTGCAGAATCAGACGCCATAAGCAAAGACTTGGGACAGCGCGGCTTCAAGTTTGTGGGCTCAACGATCTGTTACGCCTTTATGCAGGCTGTCGGTATGGTTAACGATCACGATCCCAGTTGTTTTCGTTACCGGGAAATTGTCTGACACTGGTCAACAGTCAACAAAGGAGCTTCCGCATGGTTAAACTTGGCGCTATTACTCTTTATATTTGTGTTTGTATGGCAACACTCTCTTGCCAATCGTACACCACCGGATTGCAGCAAAGCGTGAGGAAGACAGACGACATAGCAGCCATTGCTGCTCTGCATTCAATCGCGGCAGCTCAACGGACCTACTCATTAACCAGCGGCGGAGATTATGGAACCTTCCAACAGCTATGCGCGGGTGGCTATCTGGATTCGCGTTTCAATTCCAGCAAACCTGAGGTTAAGGGTTATCTTTTGACGATGGATGTCAGTCAGAAATCGGGAAATGAGACACCAGGTAGTTTTAGTTGCAATGCAGATCCGATACGCGCGGACCAAGGCGGCCGCCACTTTTACATTGACTCAACTTCACCCGAGATTCACGTAAATCCAGGTCAGCCTGCCACTGCCAAGGATGGCGCACTTCAACCCTAGGCGAGAAGACACGTCTCGTGATTAAGGAATGATTTCTTGCCCTGCGGCATCGCGCCGCAACTGCTCAATGATGGACCGCAGGGCGGGTGCGAGACTGCCATTCGGAGCTAGTTCGAGATACTTCTCGTAAGCAGCAACTGCCTCTTTGTATTTCTGTTGCTTCTCATAAGCCGCACCAAGCAACTGATAGATCACGGGTTCAGAGTCTGAAAGCTGAGCAATTGCGGTTCGATATTCCGCAATCGCTTCTGCATACTGTCCTTTCTCTTCCAGGACTCGAGCTAATCC
>JALYXE010000516.1 GCA_030947265.1 Acidobacteriota bacterium | reverse complement strand
GGTTAACGGAGTGGGCGCGCCAACCTGGGGCTTTCTTTTTACCACGGTGCTGACGTTAACAACCGGGACGATTTTTGTTATGTGGCTTGGTGAACAAATCACCGAGCGCGGCGTCGGAAACGGTATCTCACTTTTGATCTTTGCAGGTATAGTCATCGGACTGCCGCGCGGCGTTCAACAAGTATTCGATCGAGTCCGCGGTGGTGACACTCTGGAGACCCTGGGAGTTATCGGGTTGCTTGTGGCTATAGTAGGGATTATCGCCTTTATCGTGTTTGTCGAGGCTGCAAGACGGAAGGTGCCGGTAAGCTACGCTAAACGACACGTGGGTCGTCAGCTCGTGGGCGGTCAGCAAACGACGATGCCACTTAAGATCAACATGGGAGGCGTTATTCCCGTCATCTTTGCGTCCTCGGTGCTTTCAATGCCGCAGAGTCTTTTTGCGGCGTTCCCGCCGGATCCCAACCACGCGGGTTCGGCGTGGTCAAAGGTCTGGACCTTCTTTCAAACGTTTCACGCCAGCGATCCCTACTATGAATTGATCTTTCTTTCGCTAATAATTTTCTTCACTTTCTTTTACGTTTCGATCGTCTTCAACGTTGAAGAAGTTGCTGATAACCTTCGCAAGCACGGTGGCTTCATGCCAGGTATTCGACCAGGCAGGGCTACCGCCGAGTATCTCAATAGCATTCTCACGCGATTGACATTAGTAGGTGCCATTTACCTCGCTCTTGTTGCCTTTTTGCCGCAGTTCATGTTGAGCGGATTCAAGGTTGCTCGCTTGCCCTTGATTGGTACATCGCTCGATGCATTTGTAAGCGGCACGCCTGGTCTGTCGTGGATTCCGACGGGCATGGGCTATCAATTTTATTTCGGCGGCACGTCGTTATTGATTCTTGTAGGCGTCGCAATGGACACGGTGGCCCAAATAGAGGCGCAGCTAGTAATGCGAAATTACGAAGGATTTCTCGGCGGCGGCGGACGTCTGCGCGGACGCAGGGCCTAGTAATGATGAACGCAGAATGATGAATGCTGAATGAAGCTGGTTGCGACTCATCGTTCAGTATTCATCGTTCGTCGTTCACTTTATGTCTAAGATAATAGTCTTGATGGGTGCGCCTGGTGCTGGAAAAGGCACGCAGGCGCGCTTGCTTCATGAACGCTTGAATCTACCGCAAGTCTCAACTGGTGACATGTTTCGCGCGCTAAAGGACGCGCAGACTCCACTTGCCGATGAAGTACGCGGATTGATGGAAGCCGGTCAACTGGTCCCGGACGATCTAACTATTCAAGTTGTTCGGGAGCGAACTGGACGCGACGACTGCAGGAATGGGTACATTCTCGACGGCTTTCCGCGTACGCCGGCGCAAGCGGCAATGCTGGAGAAACTCGCTGTCGAGCAAGGTAAGAAGATCCAGGCCATTGAAATCCAGGTACCCCTTGAGTTGCTGGCGAAGCGCATGGTGGGTCGTCGAAACTGCCCTGTCTGCGGCGAAATATATAACATTTATTTTAGACCGCCGAAGGTTGATAACGTTTGCGACATTCATCCCGAAACGCAGCTTAACCACCGGTCGGACGATAACCCGGGGACCGTACAAGCACGCCTGACAACATATGAAGAGCAGACGCGTCCGTTACTCAATTATTATCAGGGGGCGAATCTTCTCCATATTGTTGACGGCACGAGAGAACCCGAAGTTATCTATCGGGACATTGAGAAACTAGTGAAAAGTAACAGGTGAACGGATGAGCTGAGCACCCCATGCGGGCTGCCGCGTGGAGACCCCGCCAGAACAGTGCTTAATGTTCTAACTGGTCACGTATCTTGTCACCAAGCTTATGATCATTGGAAAGTCCAAAAGAGAGATCGACAAGATGCGGGCTGCCGGACAGCTCGTCGGGCTGGTTCTGAACAAGTTGAGGAACATGGCCCAACCAGGCGTGACTACTATTGAAATCGATCGGGCAGCTGAGAAGATGATTTGCGACGCCGGGGCATTACCGACGTTCAAGGGATATCACGGGTTCCCTTATTCCATCTGTGCTTCCGTCAATGAGCAAGTTGTCCACGGCTTTCCTTCGGATTACAAATTGAAGGAAGGCGACATATTTTCGATTGATTGCGGCGTAACGCTCGAGGGCTTTGTTGGGGACACCGCCACCACCGTGCCCGTAGGAGTAGCGAGTGACGAATGTTTAGCTCTCATCCGCGTGACTGAGGAGTGTCTGGAGCTGGCGATAGAGGAGTGCCGGCCCGACAAACATTTGGGTGACATCGGCGCAGCAGTACAACAGCACGCCGAAGCGCGTGGTTATTCAGTAGTTCGCGACTATGTGGGACATGGAATCGGCCGCCGCATGCACGAAGACCCGCAGATACCGAACTACGGCAAGCCGGGGCAGGGTCCTAAAATAAGGGCCGGATACGTCTTTGCGGTGGAGCCAATGATCAATATGGGGACGCATTACACGAAGGTTTTAGCGGACGGGTGGACGGTAGTCACGTTGGACGGGCAGCCGAGCGCCCACGTTGAGCATACCATTGCCATTACCGAGGACGGTCCGGAGGTGCTCACTAGAATTGCTTCCTCTGGGGTTCCGAAGGAAGTCTTCGGAGGTAGGTTTGTAACGTCCAGTTGAACCGTAACCCTAACGCCCACCGCGGCTTGGCAAACCCAATTCATCGTGTTATTATTTGCAGTTTGTCGGTACAGCCAAAAATCATCTGAGAGGATATGGCGAAGGAAGAAGCTATAGAAGTTATGGCCAAAGTCCTCGAGACTTTACCTAACGCCATGTTTCGGGTTGAATTGGAAGATAACCAGCATCAGGTGCTGGCGCACATTTCGGGAAAGATGCGGAAGCATTTTATTCGGATCCTTCCGGGTGATCGAGTGTTGGTAGAGTTGTCTCCCTACGATTTGAACCGCGGAAGAATTACTTACCGATATAAATAGGAGTCATAGCGACTGGTTGAGAGAATAGGGGGGTTGTCCAATGAAAGTACGTTCTTCGGTAAAAAAGATGTGCGACAAGTGCAAAGTCATCCATCGCAAGGGAGTGGTGCGGGTGATTTGCGTCAACCCCAAACATAAGCAGCGCCAGGGATAACGAATTGGCGATTTCGCGTTGCGATTTGATAATTGAAAAACGATCGCAGCGCAAATATCAACGGGAGAGTAATTACTAAAAATGGCACGTGTAGCCGGCGTCGATCTTCCACCACACAAAAGGGCCGAGGTCGGGCTGACATATATCTACGGTATCGGCCGTTCGCGCGCCAGCTCGATTCTAGGTGAAGCGGCGGTGAACGTTAATACACGGATCAGAGATTTGAATGAGGACGAGCTAGGCCGGATCCGGGCGATACTCGAAGCTCAAGGCGAAATTGAAGGCGACTTGCGGAAGCGAATCCAGATGGACATCAAGCGTTTGATGGATATCGGATGCTATCGCGGGTTGCGACACCGGCGGTCGCTCCCGGTGCGTGGTCAGCGCACGCACACAAACGCACGCACTCGTAAAGGTCCAAGACGCGCAACTATCGCTAAGAAGAAGGCCCCCGGGAAGAAATAGAAAGTCAGTTGTTCGTTGATCGTGGTCCGTTGTAACCACCTGACCACCTGACCGCCTGACTACTTACTACTGACTACTAACTACTGACAAAAGTATGGCAAAAGCAGCAGCTGGAAAAAAGAAAGTTTTTCGGAAGAAAGAGAAAAAGCATGTCCCGGTGGGGATCGCGCATGTTGCCGCCTCTTTCAATAACACAATGATCTCGATTACCGATCTGGAAGGTAATCTAATAGCTCAGTCGTCGGCTGGCGCGCGCGGATTCCGCGGCTCGCGTAAAGGAACTCCTTTTGCCGCGCAACAAGCGGCTTATGAGGCTGCGAAAAAGGCGCACGAGGCGGGCATGCAGCAGTGTGAGGTCCGAGTTAAGGGACCAGGGGGCGGCCGGGAATCCGCAATCCGGGCGATTGCAAACGCGGGGATTAGAGTGGTGACGATTCGCGACACCACGCCCATTCCGCACAATGGATGTCGTCCACCCAAACGGCGAAGAGTGTGATTAGCATTTGAAAATTGATTAACCTAAAGGATGAAGGGCCAGCGTTGCTCCTGTTCTCAAGTTTAAGATCTCAAATTTGAAATTTCAGACCTCATCAGACCGGGGTCCTGGGCCGGCCAGCCCGGCTGGGATGGTAGAAATCTGAGATTGAAATCGCATTTAGGACGGGGATTGAGTCCTAAACTTTGCAAACGCAGCCTGTAAACTTTTCCGTCGCATAGACTGGAGGCAGAAAACATTTGGCTAGGTATAGAGATGCGGTGTGCCGTTTGTGCCGCCGCGAAGGTGCAAAGCTTTTTCTTAAAGGAGACAGGTGCTTCAAGCCGTCTTGTCCGATTGAAAAACGCGGTACACAACCGCCCGGACAACACGGCAACTCGATGCGTCGCGGCAAGGCTCTGGTTGGTTATGGCCAGCAGTTGCGCGAAAAGCAGAAGGTTAAGCGTATCTACTTCATCCTTGAAGGACAGTTCCGAAACTATTTCGAGCGCGCTGCCCGCATGAAGGGGATTACCGGTGAAAACCTCCTTTTCCTGCTCGAGCGGCGTTTGGATAACACAGTTTATCGCGCAGGATTTTCAACTTCTCGCCGCCAAGCCCGTCAATTGGTGAATCACGGCCACGTCCTTGTGAACGGGCGGAAGGTAGACATCCCGTCTTATCAAGTCAGAGCCGGCGAGGCCATCACCATCAAAGAGGGAAGCCGAAAAAATCCGCACATAGAAAGCGCATGGCAAACCGCGTCTGGACGCGGACGTCCGTCCTGGATATCACAGGACGGCGGGGAAATGTCAGCTCGCATTAGCGGCCTGCCTGCGCGGGAAGATATTGATCGTTCTATCAATGAACAACTTATCGTTGAGCTTTATAGTAAGTAATTCGCGACCCGCTGCGGCAACTTGATTGCCGTGCGGATAACAGCATTTCTAAAATCGGGACTCAAAAGTTATGGCTATGGACCAAAATAATCTATGGACCGGATTTCAGATGCCGCGCCGTCTGGCGGCGGACGTTGAAACCCTTACCGAGCGCTACGGCCGCTTTTCCGCGCAGCCCTTTGAGCGTGGTTTCGGCACGACGGTCGGTAATTCGCTTCGTCGGGCACTGCTTTCTTCAATTGAGGGCGCCGCGGTTACCGCTGTGAAGATTGAAGGTGTCGAGCACGAGTTCTCCTCAATAAAGGGCGTTGTCGAAGACGCTACGGACGTGATTCTGAATTTGAAACAAGTGCCCTTTAAGCTTCACGGCAACGAGTCAAAGACTCTAAGGATTTCAAAGGAGTCTGCGGGAGAAGTTACCGCTGCCGATATTGAAGGCGACGCAGATGTAGAAGTGTTGGACGATGCGGTGCACATAGCCACAGTCAGTGAAGGAGGCTCGCTAAAAGTCGAGATGCGGCTGAAGCGTGGGCGTGGTTATGTTTCGGCTGATAGAAACTTCGACGAAGACCTCTCGCTTGGCTATATCCCAATTGATTCCGTACACACCCCTGTGAAGAAGGTCAACTACACGGTGGAAGCTGCGCGGCTCGGACAAAACACGGAGTTTGATAAACTCACAATTGAGGTTTGGACGGATGGCTCTGTAAAACCGGAAGATTCCATCGGTCTCGCGGCAAAATTGATTAAGGACCACATGTCGATCTTCATCAACTTCGAAGAAGACACCGACGATTTTGCATATTCGAAGATCGAGCGACCACCGCTGCCACGCAACGATCAACTGGATCGTTCGGTAGATGCGCTTGAATTATCGGTTCGTTCTTACAACTGCTTGAAGAATGCTGACATAAGAACGATTCGTGATTTGGTGCAACGCAGCGAACGCGAGATGCTGGCCACGAAAAATTTCGGCAAGAAGTCGCTGAACGAGATCAAGGAGATCTTAAATGGCATGGGCCTCGATTTCGGGATGGAATTTGACGAGCAGGGAAACCCAATTCCGGGCACCGGAGGTCGCGACGGTGCCGATCTCAGCGACTACGACACCGACGAGCAGTAAAAGGTTTTAAGGGTCGTGGGTGCCATCACGACATTACTTATCAATACAGGATTCAGGTCATGCGACACCAGAAAGCACATCGCAAGCTTGGTCGAACCAGCGAACATCGCATGTCAATGCTTCGCAATCTTGCAGTCTCGTTAATCAATTCTCGCGACGAGCGGCTTGTCACCACGCTGCCGAAAGCAAAAGAGCTGAGACCTTTTGTCGAGCGCGCAATTACACTTTCTCGACGGGCCAATAACCTTGAAGGTGAAGACACCAGTGCGCGCGCGTTGCACCTGCGTCGGCAGGCTGCCGGGTTCTTTCATGCAGGGAATATGCAACAGCGGGCATTAACCGGAAAGCGCGGACAATTGCGACCGCCTCGCACGGCGGGTATAGCGGCGCTCAAGCGTTTGTTTGATGAGCTCGGCGAGCGTTACAAAGATCGGCCCGGCGGCTACACCAGGATTTTTAAGCTTGGGCACCGGGTGGGAGATAACGCAGAACTTGCCATAATAGAGTTGGTTGATAATCAAAATGAGCGCGAGGCACTCGAAGCGGCTAAGAAGCGAAAGGGCGCTCCTTCAAAGAAGAAAAAGGGAGCTGCTGCGAGGGGAACAACCGCAACTGGAAGCGGAGGCGTTTCAAAGAAGGAAGCGAGTGAGACAAAAGAATTCTCCGACAAAACGCACGAGTCAGAGGTGATGTCCGGCGAGACTGAAGATGAGGCTCCAGCAGAAAGTACGTCACCCGAGCGGGAGTCTGGCGCAGACGAAGAGAACTAGATTCCACGTACTGTTATCGCCGAGTGCTGATCTTGCACGCTCGGCCGGAAATGCCCCAATTGACCATCGGCAACGTCAACCCGAGTCTTTTGGGGCTCAACACTTTGATGGGGAGTGAGAGTGTCTGGCGCAATGGAACCGGCTAAAAAAAAGACGGACGATCGGGAGAGCCAAAACGTCGAAGACGAAGCGCGGGCGGAAGGCGAGGTCTCAATCGAACAGGATCCGATTGAGCCCGGACGGGGTCGCCG
The DNA here is from genome assembly GCA_030947265.1 of Acidobacteriota bacterium. GTDB lineage: Bacteria > Acidobacteriota > Blastocatellia > Pyrinomonadales > Pyrinomonadaceae > PSRF01. The sequence goes on along the minus strand of JALYXE010000516.1, from coordinate 5,080 downwards.
TCGTCAACAGCGAAATAGATCGGCTCGCCCTGATATTTCCGTAAACATGGATGAGTTGCGTGAACTCATTGACTTGATTCGTGAGAACAACTTCACAGAGTTTGAATTGGAGCGCGAGGGGTTTCGAGTCAGGTTTCGCCGGGGTCTAGAACCCTCTTCAAGCGAAGGGGGCGCCGGCGGCCTTCCCCCGACATCAGAGTTTGCGGGCTCCAGCCAGACTGCGGCGGGTAGTTCCCCTTCCACTGGGACCAAAGTCACTACCGTTTCGGCGCCGACACACCCGGGCGCAAAAGCCCAAACAGCAGCCTCGGCAGATCAGGATCTTCACATCATCCCTTCGCCAATAGTTGGAACGTTTTATCGCGCAGCCTCTCCAAACGCCGAGTCTTTTGTGAAGATCGGCAGCGCCATCGAGCCCGAAACGATAGTTTGCATAATCGAGGCGATGAAGTTGATGAATGAAATCCAGGCCGAGACCAGTGGTGAGGTAGCAAAGATTTACGTCGAGAACGGACAACCCGTGGAATACGGCCAGCCGTTGTTCGGCATTAAGAAGTAACAGTCAAGACGTCCAATGTCCAAAGTCCGGTGACGACGAACGGACACTTGACGTTGGACGTTGGACTTTGGACAAAAGATGACGCCGGAAATTCGAAAGTTCAAGAAGATACTGATTGCGAACCGCGGCGAGATTGCCTGCCGTATTATTTGGACTTGCAAGGAAATGGGTATCCGCACCGTTGCTGTCCACAGCGACATCGATCGCGATTCGCTTCACGTGCGCTTTGCAGACGAAGCAGCCTGCATTGGCCCCGCACCATCCGCTCAGAGTTACCTGAACATTCCCGCAATTATTAGCACGGCTGAAATCTTTAACGTCGACGCAATTCATCCTGGTTACGGTTTCCTGGCGGAGTCGTCCTACTTTGCAGAGATTTGTGCGGCCTGCAATATCAAATTCATTGGACCACCCGCGGATATCATTCGTTTGATGGGTGACAAGGTGGAAGCTCGTCGCGCCATGTCGGAGGCGGGCTTGCCGGTGCTTCCGGGCAGTCCGGAACCTGTCACTTCGGAAGTGGAAGGCTTGAGGTTGGCGCGCGAGATCGGATTTCCGGTTATCGTGAAGGCGTCAGCGGGTGGCGGCGGCAGAGGAATGCGCATCGTTCAGGAGGAAAACCAGCTGGGTAAAGCTCTTGAGACCGCATCAACCGAAGCAGCTGCTGCATTTAAGGACGGCAGCGTCTACATCGAGCGTTACGTCCAGGACCCGCGCCATATTGAGATTCAGGTTTTGGCTGACGAGTATGGCGAGTGCATTCATCTTGGCGAACGCGAGTGTTCGATCCAACGTCGTCACCAGAAGTTATTGGAGGAAGCACCTTCGCCCGTGCTGTCACCGTCGTTGCGCAATCAGATGGGCGACGCCGCAGTCGCAGCCTGCAAGAAGCTCGGCTACGCCAGCGCGGGGACCGTGGAATTTTTGTTGGATAAAGACAATAACTTTTACTTCATGGAGATGAATACGCGCATTCAAGTTGAACACGCGGTAACAGAAATGGTTACGCTTGCCGACATTGTTCGCAACCAGATCAGAATTGCGGAAGGTGAGCGATTGGGCTATACGCAGGACGACCTTATGATCGTCGGGCACGCGATTGAGTGCCGGATTAATGCTGAAAACCCGGAGACGTTTGCGCCATCACCTGGTGTGATTACGGCCTTCAACCTGCCAGGCGGGCCAGGTGTACGAGTTGATACTTATGTCTATGCGGGTTACTCGGTCCCACCTTTTTACGATTCGATGATCGCCAAGGTAATCGTGCATGCGCGAACGCGAGATTTGGCAATCGCGCGCATGAAGCGTGCTTTGGAAGCTATGGTTATCGAAGGCATCAAGACGACGATTCCCTTGCACTTGAAGATCATGGACGATCCTAAGTTTAGAGCAGGCGATATCTCAACGAGTTTCATGGAACATTTTTTGACGCAAAACGGGTCAAAAGTAGCCCCAACTCAGAGCGGGGTCGCCGCCCCGGCCCCGGCAGGGTGAGCGGCAGAGTCTAATTTGAAATTTCTCTGCGCAAACTCTGTGTTTCCTCTGCGGCTTACGCGGCGGTCAATATTGGAGAAGTCACGCACCGCAGAGACGCAGAGTACGCCGAGACAACGCAGAGAGTTAAAACCAGGACACTATGGGGGGGTGATCGCGAGCGGTTGCCGTTTGAGGGTGGGATGCCTATAATAGTCGACTTTTCTATCGTGAGCAGGCTCGTCTGAGAGGACAAGAGATGTCATACGCAGTTATCAAAGCAGGCGGCAAACAGTTTGTCGTAGAAAAAGGCAGCACGATACGTATTCCCTCAGTTGAAGCGGAAGCCGGCAAATCCATTGAGCTGGATGCTATGTTGACCGCTGGAGATGGGGCCAGGAAGAATGCTCCAGTAGTCGGAGCTGCGAAAGTTTCCGCAACAGTGGTTGAGCATGGTCGTGGCACCAAGATTGTAGTTTTCAAAAAGAAGCGTCGTAAACAATACAAACGCAAACAAGGGCATCGCCAGGGATACACGACCATAACAATCGATTCCATCGGATAAAGCAGATGCCAGATGCTAGATGCTAGATTCCTGCAGGCCAAAGAGCTGACATCTAGAGTCTAACATCTGACATCTGCTCGGGAGTGAAGTAATGGCACATAAAAAGGGAGTTGGTTCATCTCGTAACGGTCGCGACTCTCAGTCGCAGCGACTAGGTCTGAAGAAATTTGGCGGCGAGAGCGTCCTTGGCGGCAACATTATCGCGCGCCAGCGAGGAACGAAATGGAAGCCCGGGAAAAATGTCGGCCGTGGCAAAGACGATACACTTTTCGCGCTGGTCGATGGCATTGTGAAGTTTGAGGACAAAGGTCGAACAGGAAAATTCATTAGCGTCTACCCGCTCGAGCAGGCGTCTTCAGCATAGACTGTGCAAACGAAACACCGCTATCACGCGACGCCTGAGCTAAGTGCTGGACTTAGCGTCCGGCGTCGCTTTCGATTTAAATGTTTATTGATCGTGTCAAGATTCGAGTACAAGGCGGCAATGGGGGCAATGGCGTAACGGCCTTTCGTCGAGAGAAGTTTGTGCCTCGTGGTGGTCCTTCTGGTGGCGACGGCGGACGTGGAGGGGACGTCTGGATCGTTGCCGATGGTTCCCTAAACACTTTGCTTCACCTTCGCTATAACCCATTACACATCGCCGATCGCGGAAGGCACGGCGAAGGATCTGATTGTTCGGGTCGAGAGGGGGAAGACCTTAGCGTTAGAGTGCCCGTCGGTACTCAGATATTTGACAGCGCATCAGGCGAATTCTTGCAGGACCTGGCGACTGATGGCTCCCGCTGGCTGGCGGCAAAGGGGGGACGGGGAGGGTTTGGCAACTCCCACTTTGCGACCTCAACCAATCGCGCTCCGCGCTATCATCAGACTGGAACCGAAGGCCAGGAACTGGAGTTGCAGCTCGAGCTAAAACTGTTGGCAGACGTCGGCCTGGTAGGATTTCCTAATGCCGGCAAATCAACTTTTATATCCACCATCTCGGCAGCGAAGCCGAAAATCGCCGATTACCCGTTTACTACGCTGGAGCCTCATCTCGGCGTTGTCGATCTCGGCGATTTTCGCACGTTTGTAGTTGCCGATATTCCGGGGCTGATCGAGGGAGCACATCACGGCGCCGGCCTGGGAGACCGTTTTCTTCGTCACATCGAACGAACCAAACTGTTGCTTCATCTGGTAGATGTTTCATCCTTTTCGGGAAGGGAGCCCCTCGGTGACTACCTGACGGTGAATCGCGAGTTGCGCTCTTACAATCCAGCACTGGCGAGCCGGCCCCAGATCGTCGTTGCAACAAAGATCGATGCGCTCGATGAACCGGCGCGACTGGACACGTTAAGGCAGCAAGCGGCCACAGAAGGGCTGGCGTTTTATGCCATCTCTTCAGTGACGAATCAAGGCACGCAGGAACTCGTCGCCGCAATTGCCGCCAAGCTTGATGAGCTGAAGGCCCCGAGCCAGCAGACCAACATGATTCAGTTGGCTGTGTGAGAGAGGCAGTCCTGCTCGTGATTGAGGAAGCGGTGGTTGGAGCATGGACAGACAAGATGTCTATCCCACCAGGATGGGCCAGCGAAAGAGTATTGCTATTTACGGTGGCACGTTTGATCCAGTTCATTCTGGGCATTTGGAGATCGCGAGAGGGGTTTCCCGATTATTTGCAATAGACGAATTCTTGTTTGTTCCGGCACGTGTCGCCCCGCATAAGCTGGATCGTGACGTTTCTTCGGCCCTGCATCGCTATGCCATGCTAGCGCTGGCGACTCAGGAAGAACCGGGGCTTTGTATTTCGAGATTTGAACTTGATGATCCTCAGCGACAGTATTCGGTTGATACGCTTTCTCACTTTCGGGCGCAGCTCGGGCAGCTGGCCAACCTGTTTTTCGTCATGGGTGCAGACTCATGGGTGGAGATTACTACCTGGCGGGACTGGGAGCGGCTAATGACACTGTCCAATCTTATCGTCGTCACCAGACCAGGATACGAATTTTCTACCCACAGCGTCGGCGCTGTTGCAGCAACCGTGGTTGATGTGCGTGGCTTAAATCGAGAGGGCGTCGCTAACATCGTGGAACCCGGTAGACCGAGAATATTTGTCACTGACGTGGTTATGCTTGATGTTTCGGCCACTGAAGTCAGGAGAGCCGCGCGCGAGAATTTTGCTGAGAACCTGGGCAAACTAGTCCCGCCCGCAGTGGCGGATTACATCCGAAAATACGGGCTATATAGAAATACGAATGAAGCATAACTCAACTGCCAAGGAACAATCGTTATATCCCACAACAAGCGGGAGTTTGCAATTTAAACCCGCGGCGAAAGAGCAGGCATCTGCGGAGCTCGACGAAAGAATCCTGACAGCGATTAGGGCCGCCTGCGAAAAGAAGGCCCTTGATATCGTCGTGCTGGATTTGCGTGAAATTGCGAGCTTTACTGACTACTTTGTGATTACCAGCGGAAGTAACGTACGGCAGGTGCAGGCAATTTCCGAC
>JALYXE010000477.1 GCA_030947265.1 Acidobacteriota bacterium | reverse complement strand
ACCTGACACATATCCAGTGGATTGATCGGGACGCGCGATTTGTCGAAAAACTCGCGACTCCTGACGTAACCATCGCCGACATCATCGGCGACGTCGATCCGATTAAGGCAGCCAAGGGCGGGCATCTGCTAAGCGATGAGCTAACAATTCATTACGGACTGCTGCCACGCGCTAATCGCAGCATCTTTGCAATAAACGAACTTCCGGATCTGGCCGGCAAAATCCAGGTCGGCCTCTTCAACATCATGCAGGAAGGCGACGTGCAGATTAAGGGTTACCCGATTAGGCTGCCGCTGGATGTCATGCTTATTTTTTCAGCGAACCCCGAGGATTACACCGCACGCGGAAAAATCATCACGCCGCTCAAGGATCGCATCGGCACCGAAATAATGACTCACTATCCCGCGGAACTACAGACTGCCGTGGAAATAACGCGTCAAGAAGCCTGGGTTAATCGCGGTGGTCTGGATGGTCAAGATAGTCAAAGTGGTCCTGATGGATCCAGTGCGCGGCTTCATCTTACTGACTTTATTCGCGAGACCGTCGAACAAATTGCCTTTGAAGCGCGTGATGACGGTAGAATCGACAAGCACTCCGGTGTTTCCCAACGCATGCCAATCACGGTGATCGAGTCAATGATCTCCAATGCCGAAAGGCGCTCACTTCTCACCAGTGAAGAGCAAATAGTGCCGCGCATCTCAGACATCTACGCGGCAATTCCTTCGATGACGGGAAAGATGGAACTCGAGTATGAAGGTGAACAGATTGGCGCAAACCGTATTGCGAAGGACCTGATAAAACGCGCGGCTGGAGAAGTATTTGAGGGTTACTTTGTGGGAATCGATTTCACGCAGACTGTGCAATGGTTTGATCAGGGAAACAATTTGCGACTCGCGGATACGGCATCGGCAAAGGAGTGCGCGAGGCTGCTCGAAGCAGTCCCGGAGTTGATTGACACCTCGCTTATTCCCTTTGACTTTAAGAAGTCGGACAAAGCTCACGTCGTGGCCGCGTGCGAGTTTGTCCTTGAAGGTCTCTATGCCGAGAACAAGATTAGCCGCAACGAAGAGGGCGGCTACACGGCGGTAACGAAAGCAAAGAAGGACCGTCGCGGAATGATCTACGACGACCTGACAGAAACGGGAAAATATAGCTAGGAGAATTTTCCGCGGATTAACGCGGATACACGCGAATCAGCAAAGACACCGCTTGGGAGATGCCGCTTAGGAAATGCCGCTTGGGAAATGCCGCTTGGAGGCTTTCACAATGAGGGAGAACAATAGCGGTCTTAAACATCGGGACCTGACACAGAAAATCATTGGAGTTTTCTATGAGGTTTACAACGAATTAGGGCATGGATTTCTGGAGTCAGTGTATGAGACGGCATTTGAGATCGCTCTCACATCTAAAGGATTGACTGTCTTTAGACAAATTGAGGTGCCGGTCTGGTTTCGGGGACGCAAGATTGGTGACTTTACGGCTGACATGCTTGTGGAAAAGAGCGTCCTATTAGAACTTAAAGGCGGTCGGGCACTTGATGCAGCGCACAAAGCGCAACTTCTAAACTATCTTCGCGCGACTGAGATCGAAGTCGGCATGTTGTTCAGTTTTGGCCTCAAGCCTGAGTTTAAGCGTTTAGCTTACGATAATGCTCGCAAACAACGAGGCGAGCATCCGAGTCTAATAGATAGTCTGCTTTTGCTAGATATAGTTTCGCCAGGTAAGTAAGACTACGGAGTCTTCGTTTCCTTTTGGTTCAAAGCATTCTGATCCGCGAATATCCGCGTTAATCCGCGGCCAGATAATTTCGTTATGAAGTTCACTCGCTATTCAAAATTCAAAGGCCTCGACATCTCGTCGCTCAACCTCGGCGACCTGATGGAAGGGCTGTCTGACTCGCTGTTGGATTCCGGCTACGACGATGATTACTACTGGACGCGACAGAGAAATCCCCTGGACACATCCCTCGATGCACTGCGACGCGCGCTGCTGCAGGCGCTGATGGACCAGGGCCTGCTCGATGAGCATCAGATTAAGGAGATGCTCGCCGATAATGAAGGCAAGTTTAAAGGCTCGATGCTTGAAGAGATGCTCAATCAATTGATTGAGAGACTGGTTGAAGAGGGCTACTTGTCGCTGAAGGAAGAACCTGCGCAACGCGAGCGGCGGCTGCGAAACCCTCGCGGTCCCGGCAATCCCGAGATTTCGGAGCCTTTGCCGCGTAACGTCAAGTTTGAAGTTACCGAAAAGGGCCTCGACTTCCTGGGCTATAAGACTCTCAGAAATCTGCTGGGAAGTTTAGGTAAGAGTGCCATGGGGCGCCACGATACGTCGTATCTTTCGACTGGCGTGGAAGCTTCGGCTGCGAGTAAGCCTTACGAGTTTGGGGACACCATCAATCTTGATGTGAACACAACTCTTCTGTCGGCGATTCAACGCGAAGGCCTCACCGTCCCGCTCAATCTCGAATACAGCGACCTTCACGTTCATCAGTGTGACTATCAATCATCATGCGCAACCGTGGTAATGCTCGACTGTTCGCATTCGATGATTCTCTATGGCGAAGATCGTTTTACGCCGGCGAAGAAGGTGGCGCTGGCACTGGCGCATTTGATTCGTACTCAGTATCCGGGCGACTCCCTCAAAATTGTGCTCTTTCATGACTCCGCGGAAGAGTTGCCGCTGGCTAAACTGGCGACGACTCAGGTCGGGCCGTATCACACCAATACTGCCGAGGGACTGAGACTTGCACGACGTGTGCTGCAGTCGCAGCGTAAAGAGATGAAACAGATCGTGATGGTTACAGATGGGAAGCCAACGGCATGCTTTGTGGAGGGCGTAGGACAGGCATTCCTGCCTGTCGGCCGCTCGAAACAAAACCGTGGCGAAGAAGTGAAGACCGGCACGAATGCCGGTACCACCCGCCGGCTCTACAAGAACTCGATGGGCGGCGATCCGTTTGTAATGGAAGCCACTTTCAAAGAGGTCCAGGCGTGTCGCAAAGCCGGTATAATGATTAATACGTTCATGCTGGCAAGCGATTTTTACCTGGTGGAGTTTGTGAAGCAAATGACTGCAATGACAAACGGCAAAGCTTACTTCGCCAACCCGGGAAACCTGTCGCAGTTTGTTTTGATAGATTTTCTTCGACGACGGACCAGCCGTGTTCGTTGAATCGAGGTGAGTAACTCCCGGCTCAAGGCTCAGTCTCGATTAGCATTCAACATCAGGACCGCGAGCGGTAGCGACCGGGTGCTACGCTCAAGTTGAAGGCTAACATCCGGTCGCTACCGCTCACGGTTCTGTAATCCTCTTGTCGAGTCGTTGCATTTCAAAGTTGAATCCACCAATCGCTAAATGTCACAACCCAAAAAATACACAATCGAAGAGCGCGTTCGGTGGGGCGACGTGGACGCCGCGCGCATAATCTTCTACGGCGCGTACATTCGCTTCTTTGAATTCGCCGAGACAGAATTGTTTCGCGCGGTCGGTTTGCCTTACAGCGTTATGTTTGATGAGCTGGATGTGTGGCTGCCACGCGTTCACCTTGAATGCGACTTCCATCACGCCGCCCAGTTGGATGATCTGCTCGAAGTTTCGGTTTACGTCGGCCGGTTCGGCAACAAATCGATGCGGCTTGATTTCGAAGTACGACGCAAAGGTGAAGACTTGCTGATAGCGCGCGCGCATTTCGTGCTGGCTTCAGTCCGGCGCGATACATTTGAAACCGTGCTCATTCCAGATGAGCTTCGCACGCGCCTTGCGCGTTACACAAAGGCCTCTGGTTGCGAGAGCGAAGGAGTTTCACGAAAATGAAGTTGCAAGAAGGTTTCTCAGGTTAGGAAGGGCATGCCCCATTCCTACTAGGTACGCCGAAGGCGTTCGATAATTTAGCCCGGCGTACCACGCCGGGAATGACTCAGCCATGGTCCACACCCTGAAAGGGTTTGACAATTTCATTGTTGAGCGGGCTATTCAACGGTTTCAGCGTAGGGATGAATAAATAGACTTAGCCCAGGGTGATCCCCTGGGCTAAATTACGTAACGCCTTCCGGCGTAAAGAATAGGAAGGGAGGCATGCCTCCTTCCCGAGCCTGAGCTGACCTGATTTGAACCGTGCTTATTTAGTTGATTGCTTCTGCGCGCAGCATCATGAACAACACTCGAACTCAAAATTCAGCTGAAGAGCTCGACGAAAAGAGTGTCTATGCAAACCCAACAGACCTCTTTCGGCGCTGGTTCGACGATGCAATTGCCTCTGGGTCTCGCTTGCCCGATGCGATGACCCTGGCAACCGCAACCAAGGACGGAAAGCCCTCCGCACGTATGGTGCTGTTGAAACAGGTCGATGATCAGGGTTTTGTTTTCTACACAAACTACTTGAGCCAGAAAGCCCGGGAGCTTGATGACAATCCGCGCGCCGCGCTCGTTCTGTATTGGGTACAACTGGATCGTCAGGTGCGTGTCGAGGGTGAGGTGGAGCGAATCTCTCCCGCTGAGTCGGATGAGTACTTTGAGACGCGGCCGCGTGAGAGCCAGATTGGCGCGCTTGCTTCACCGCAGAGCGAAGTCATTGAAAGCCGCGAAGTTCTGGAAAAGCGTTACGCCGAGTTGGATGACTTTTATCGCGACCGTTCGGTGGAACGTCCAGCGCATTGGGGCGGCTACAGACTGAAACCCGAGCGAATTGAATTCTGGCAGAACCGTCCCGGCCGCTTGCACGACCGAATTCTGTACGACGCACAACCCGATGGAAGCTGGACCATCAAGCGCCTCGCGCCTTAGAGATCAGGATCGGCGCCCTCGCTGACGGTCGGGCTACATTGTGTCCCAACTCGCTCGGTCTTCTTTGCTCAGTCGCCAGAAATCGTAACCAGGTTCGTTAAGTTTTCGACGGATAGACCCCTTAAACACCATCACCCAACAGAAAGTGCTCATTCCGATCAGCAAACCGGACTCCCAACACGTCTTCAAACATCGTTCCAACTCCGTCAGTCAAGTATGTTATTGCCCTAAATCGGTCGCAGCGCCTTGCGCGCAAGTTTCTTTTTTAGATCTACGTAACCCTGCTCGCCGGCCACCAGATCTCCCAGGACTTTCTTAATCCCCCGATGGCCCTGCGCGAATTCAATCATTCTTTCAGTGAAAGGCGCGCCCCAGAAGTTTCCGTAAAAGCGCCGTCGCATTTGTGAAGCGCGGCGCAACTCGCCGCCGAAATCTTTCCGCCAGCGTTTCTCATATTCTTCCGGCCGGTCTTCAAGAAAAGCCTCCGCGAAAAGTTCTGCCGAGCGCAGCGCGTAGTAAATCCCTTCTCCAGTAACAGGGTCCGCAAAGCCGGCAGCGTCACCGAGCAAAGCCCACCCTTCGCCGCAAGCACGCCTGTTGTCCCAGGTCTTATCTGCAAGACCGGGGATTCGCGCGGCGTAGCGTTCGGCTGTCAGACGCAAATCATTCTCTATGGCCAAGCCATCGGGCGTTTGTGAATTCTCCCAAATATTTGCGTGACCGTCCCGACGTTGCCGGTAATATCCAATCATGAATTGCCACAAGAGTTGGTCAAGCGCTTCGTGTTCAAACGCCTCCTGGGTTGTGGCAATGCCAAAAGAGATGTGATCCAAACGCGGAAACGCCCAGGCGTAACCTACCCATCGAGGAAGAAAAGCAATCACGGTCGGAGAATCCCCTTCGTTGGCTAGTGGTGTTCGATAACCAAAAGCAACTTCCATATCCGAGGCCTGTAGCGGACCAGCGAGCTTTTTTGCTATCGCGCTATTTGCGCCGTCAGCACCCACCAACATTTTCCCTGACCATTCATGGCCATTCACAGCGCGAAGTCGCCAACCGGTCTCGGTTCGCGTGATTCCCCTGGCGTTGATTTTTTCAAAAAAGACTTTCGCGCCTGCTGCTCCCGCCAGATCGCGCAGATAGGAATCAAAAGCGATCCGCGAATAGATTGCGAAAGGTTCATCGAGCTTCAAGTGCAAACGCTTGCCGGAGGGAGAGTACATCTCCAACTCGTCTACAGTCCGACCCACGGCGTTGAGCAGTTGCGGCCACGCTTTGAGTGCCTTTGCGGTTACACCACCGCCGCAGGCCTTCGGCGATCCCTCAGGCCTCCCATCAAATAGCGCGACGCGGGCGCCACCTTTCGCCAGTCGCTCGGCCGCGAACGATCCGGCAGGCCCTGCTCCTACAATCAATAAATCAAACTGATCGGGTTTCTTTTTTTGGTGGTTCATTTCAGGCGAAAAGCTTAGCTGCCGGACTCTTTACAGAACAGCGAGCGGATATTAGCTCTCAATCAGCCCTATTGAAGTTATTCACCCCGAGCTCGGTTTGCGGGGGCTCTCCAGTTGAAGGCGGCATCCGCTCGCTACTGCTCGCGGTTCTGTAATGGCCTCTCGCAGCCTAAAGGTTGAACTCTCAACTTCTTTCGAACGCTTTTGATCATCATAGTTGTGTTCTCATATGAAGAGCAATTCGTGTGGTAAAATGGTGACGTTCCCTGACATTGAGTCCTGACCCGATCGTTGAGCCGCAGCAGGCTTAACGGCTCGGATGATCCAGTTTCCACTTCAGGAGACCTCGTCCCTTTTATTGCTACCGGAGGGATCCATGGGAAACGAAAGCGCCATAGTTTTTTCGGGTATTGCTCCCCACCCGCCGATAATGGTTCCGGAGGTGGGCGGTGATGCCATCGCAGAAG
>JALYXE010000455.1 GCA_030947265.1 Acidobacteriota bacterium | reverse complement strand
CAGATGTGGGGCGCTTTGAGCTCCATCGATAAGCACAGGCACGCCATACTTATGCGCCTGATCGATCATCTTCTTCACCGGATTAATGGTACCCAGGGCATTCGACACATGCGTAAAGGCAACGAATTTCGTTTTTTCGTTTAAGAGCGCGTCGTATTCGTCAATCAATAATTCTCCTGCGTCATTCATCGGGATCACACGCAGAATCGCGCCCTTCTCTTCGCAGAGCATCTGCCAGGGAACAATGTTCGCGTGATGCTCCATCGCCGAAATAATTATCTCGTCTCCGGCGCCAATGAACTTACGTCCATAGCCATGCATCACGAGATTAATGCCCTCGGTGGCGCCCCTGACAAAGATGCATTCTTTTGCCTCGCGCGCGTTGATGAATCGCTTCACTTTCTCACGTGCGCCTTCGTAAGCGGTGGTGGCTTTCTGGCTTAAGTAATGAACTCCCCGATGGATATTAGAATGCTCGTCTTCGAGATATATGCTGCCGCGGTCAATTACAACCTGCGGGACTTGGGATGAGGCCGCGTTGTCTAAATAAACAAGCGGTTTACCGTTCACTACCTGGCGCAGGACAGGAAAGTCTTCCCGGATGCGCTCTACGTCCCAACCGCTGTCCGCCTGCAGTTTTGGTAAGATTGAACTTTCGGTTGTTGCCATAAATAAGCTATCAGGCCAGCATCATGCGTGCGGGTTGTAATGAGCGCTGAAAAGGATTAAACACCAAGCCCAGTTCTTCCAGCGTCACAACTCCCAGTAGCGCTTCGTCGCCAGACTTTCCCAAAACCACGGGCGTGTGCGTTTTGCCTTGGGGCAAGATGATGTAACACTCAGAAATGTCCCGCTTGACTTTGGTTCCATCCGCAAGCATGAAAGTAAGCCGCCGCTCGGGCTTGAGTCCAATTGCTTTCCAGCTCTTCAACGGCAACAACGTATATTTGGCGCCGCTGTCGACCAAGAACTCAGTTGTCGTCTGTTTCCCGGTTGGGCCGGTCACCGTTCCCTCAACATAAGTTATCCCCATCGGTACTCTCCGGCTAGCTATTCCTCGTTACTCATGCTTCCAGACGCGCGTTCAACCGGTTAAGAACTGCTTCGTCAAGCTGGGATCTAATTGAGTCGACCTTGATCTTGCCAATTACTTCTTCTGCAAATCCGTACGTCAAAAGATTGCGCGCCAGGTCGTGGTGAATTCCTCGAGTTTCGAGATAGAACAACTCATCTTCATCAATTTGTCCCACCGCAGCACCATGGGCGCACTTAACATCGTCAGCCAGGATCTCAAGTTGCGGCTTTGTGTCCACGCGCGCTTCATTGGACAGCAACAGATTCTTGTTTGTCTGCATTGCGTCGGTCTTTTGGGCGTCGTGACGAACAAAGATTTTGCCGTTGAATACCGCTCGCGACTTGCCATCAAGAATGCCTTTGTAGAGCTGATGACTCGTACAGTGGCGCTTTCTGTGGTCAATTACTGAATGGGTGTCGGCATGCTGGCCGCTAGTGACCAAATATAAACCATCGACCCAACACTCAGCGCCTTCATGATCAAAGGTCACGTTAATGTCATGTCTCGAGAGTGCGGCTCCAAACGTAATGGTCGTCGCATCGTAACTCGCGTTAGATCCCAGGTTGGCCACTGTTGTGGCAACGTGAAACGCGGCGATGCTTTCGCGCTGCACTTTATAATGCTCGATTCGCGCGCCGTCTTTGAGCACAACCTCAACCACCGCATTCGTGAAATACTGGACGTCCTGACTACTTACGTGGCTCTCGATCAGTGTGGCGCTGCTGTTCTCTTCCGCAACAACAAGCACTCGCGGGAAGCTTGCCATCTGCGCGCCATCTGAAATAAAAAGCAAGTGTATTGGCGTGTTGACCGCGACGCCATTTGGTATGTAAACAAATGCACCAGACGAAACGAACGCAGTGTTAAGAGCAGTGAAGCCATTAGCAACATAGTCGGCGTGGCGAGCCAGGTGCTTTCGTGCGACCGGGGCATACCGATCATCAGTCATGGCTTGCAAAAGATCGATAGCGACGACCTCCTCGGGCAGTCCTGTTAAAGAGGAGAGATCATTTCGTAGAGCGCCGTTGACAAAGACCAACTGGCTATTCTTAGCTTCCACGCAACCTAAGCC
>JALYXE010000454.1 GCA_030947265.1 Acidobacteriota bacterium | reverse complement strand
AGACCAGTCAGCATGAAGTTCTTTCGCATTGATTTCTCCCAGTTGTAGGTTCAGGTGAAAAACCGGGTGCGAGGTTTGCGGGCGGCATTATATTCCATGCCCGCTAAAGCAACAACAAAACACATGTGTGGGTACTGGGTCAGTTTGATGTCCGATAAAAGTTTATCGGACATTCGCATCGAAACTGACCCACTACCCATGTGTGGACATCAGGTTTCCGAGAAGAGCGCGCGTGCATCGTCAAACGCGTGGTCGACGAGAAGGTCGATGCCGGAGTTAGCAAAGCGTCGGGCGGCGGCGAGGGCGCGTGCATCGGCTTCGTGATCTTGTGACCATTGAGCGTGTTTGATTAGTAGTGCGAGTTCCATTGTGCGTCCGAGAGTCATGGCGAATCTTCGAGCGCCGGCTTCTAAGTCTTCGTTGCTTGTGTGAGCTAGCCAGGCTTCGGCGTGGGCTAAGGCGGATTGAGTCACGCGCACGGGATCGGTGAGGCGGGGATCGCGGGCTGCTTGCAGGCAGTGGGAAACTGCTGACCTGAAGGCTGGGAATGGGAGAGACGTTGGGCCATTGCGACCAAGAGCGGGGGCATGCCCGCCTTCCTGACCCTGAGACATTCCGAGTTGAGCTACTGGCCGGTCGCTACCACCACCCCAGCCAGGCTGCCCGGCGATTGCTGAATGCTGAATGCTGATGGCTGATTGCGGATTTTGACTTTGGACATTGGACGTTGGACGTCCCACGCCGAGGGCGCGGAGGGTATCGAGTGAGAGCACGTTGGTGGTCCCCTCCCAGATCGGCAGGACCTGGGCGTCGCGTAAGAGTTGAGGTAGGCCGGTGTCTTCAACGTAACCGGCGCCGCCGAAGGCTTCGATCACTTCACTCAGAACCATCACTGCCTGTTTTCCGGTGGTCAGTTTCATTACCGGCGTGAGGAGACGGAGCAGTAGACTGTTTGAGTTGCTAACACCATCCCCACTCCCCTCGTGACTCGGCGCCCTCCCTAATGGTCGGGCTACTGCCCCGTTCGCTGCCGGTACTTCGTTGTGGCACGGCCCACGATCGCCGCGGGTACTGGCAAGAGGGCTGTCGACTCCGCTGATAGTTTCACTAACAGTTGAACCCTCGACCCGGTCGCTACCACTCCCGGTTCCGTATTTGTCTTGCTCAGTCGAAGTATAGCTACTACCAACCTCTTCTGGGGTTGAGTCTAGCATCCGGTCGCTATCACCACCCCAGCCGGGCTGCCCGGCTGGGGACCCCGGTCCGCTTTCGGTTCCGAGAAGAGCGGGGGCATGCCCACCTTCCGGACCTTGAGACACGCCAGCTTGAATCGAACCTCGGTCATTGGATGTTTCACTTCGGTTATCAGACGTTGGACGTTGGACGTTGGACATTGGACTTTTTGTCGAAGCGGTTTCAGCGCAGCCGGTTAATTCG
Organism: Acidobacteriota bacterium; assembly: GCA_030947265.1. Lineage (GTDB taxonomy): Bacteria > Acidobacteriota > Blastocatellia > Pyrinomonadales > Pyrinomonadaceae > PSRF01. The sequence goes on along the minus strand of JALYXE010000454.1, from coordinate 4,424 downwards.
GCCACGTAGAAGGCAAGGTGAAAGGCTGCTTCAGCCTCTGCCTGCAAGCTGGCCAGGGTGTCGATGTGAAGCGGCTTCTCCACGAGTGGAGATCCAAACGCGACCCGCTTGCGCGCGTAATCGAGCGCGAGGGCGACGCCGCGTCGCATGAGACTGACGGCGCTGATGCCGTTCCACAATCGCGTGATGTTGAGTAGAGGGGCGATGTTGCGTACGCCGTCGCTGGGCCCTTTCACGAGTTGCGCCGGCGTGCCGGCCAAAGTCAATTCAGCGGTTGGCACTTTGCGCGTGCCAAGCTTGTCTTTGAGACGATTGATTTGGATGTTGCGCAAGCGTCCCTGTTCGTCGCGCAACTCAATGTAGAAGAGAGCAAGGCCGCGCCCGCCTGGAGGATTGCCTTCAGGCCGGGCTAAAGTCAAAGCTATCTGTGAAGTAATGGCGGAGGCGAACCACTTGTTGCCGTACAGTTTCCAGTTTTCAGTTTCCAGTTTTGAGTTTGAAGATATTTCGACTTGAGTCCTGGCTTCAGGTGCTGATTGCTGATTACCGACTGCTGATTGCGGATTTTGACTTTGGACATTGGACGTTGGACCAGTCTTAAGAGCGGGGGCGAGCCCACCTTCCTGACCCTGAGATATTCCGACTTGAGTGGCGGTTTCGAGTGTTGAGTCCTGGTTGCGGACGCCCTCCCTAATGGTCGGGCTACTGCCCCGCAAGACAGGAGCGGGGCCAAGGCCACCTTCCTGACCCCGAGACATTCCAACTTGAGTCGCGAATCCTAGGTCATGACTTTGGACATTGGACGTTGGACGTTGGACTTGCTTCGCGATTGTTTCTGACGCGCCGACGTCGGAGCCGCCGGTGAGTTCGGTCATCCACTGGCCGGCGGTCCAAAAGTTTGCCGGGTTGCGAGTAATCAGATGCGGCACTGCATGATCAATTAGTTGTTGGTTTCCTGAGCTAAGGAGTGTACGTGCTGCGCCATCTGTCATTGCGAGGGGGCAACTATAGATGTCAGTCGACGGGGTGAAGAGATATGCGAGAGCGCACTGGTGCACACGGGATAGACTGCCATGCTTCTGCTCGTAAGCCGTGGCCACCAAGCCATGCTCAACTGCGATGCGCTCTGACGCTCGCCACAAAGGCGTCACTTCGACCGCGTCGATGCGGTTCCCCCAGGCGTCCCATTGCGTCAATTTCGGCTCATTGAGTCTGTCGGCGAGTTGCATTTGATAAAGCTCGCCGCCGGCCAGACGGCCCAGCTCGATGAGCGCAGGCTCTATCTCCTTAAGCATCGATTCGGGAAGGACGCGCGCCAGGTACGAACGCAGGACTCGATCGTCTTCGTATTGGTTGCCGAGACCCGGAGGTGGTTGATGCATGGGAGCAAACAGTAAACAGTAAACAGTAAACAGTAAACAGCAAACAGCAAACAGCCGGAAAAATCCGCAGATTACACAGATTCCGCGAATTCAGAAAGCAAATAGCAAACAGCGAAGAGCAAACAGCTGGGTAGTGAATCGTAAATGGTAAATCGTGAATAGGGAATAGAGAATCGAATGAGTTGGCAGTGATTGGAGGCTTCGAAGTGGCATCTTCAAGAACATTGAACATCCAACCCGGAAGTGTAACCATTCAGGCCCGAAAGCTTCTGAGGTTGGGAAGGGTGGTTTACCCCGCTTCCACGTTCGCTGGTTTGGACGTTCGAGTTTTGACACAGCCTCGTCGGTCCTAGGGCTATCATATTCCGCGCTGTTGGCGCTTTGAGAGGACGCGCTGAGCGCGGCGATTTATGAATGCGGGCGAGCCCAGCACCCCAGCCGGGCTGCCCCGGCCGGGGACCCCGCGGCGCCCGCGGTCCCAGTAAGAAGCGATGAGTGATAAGCAAGAAGCAGCTGAGTCTGATTTAAGCAAGGTAATTACAGACGGCAATGGACTTTCCGAAGAAGAACTGCGAGCGGCGCTACGTCGCGGGTCGCTTTCGGAAGAAGAAATGCAAGCCGTGATGCGTGGCTGGCGACGCATAGCGAAATCGAATAGTCCAGCCGGCTGGGTCGCACGCGTGACGGCGGACCCGGCTTTCCCGCCGTTCCCGAGCGACGCGGGGCGTTGGCATCGACGTTATCTGATTCTTAAATACCTTCTGCAGAGGATGGCTCTGAGAAAGAAAGTTGCCTTCATGTTGAAGTTTATTGTGGTCCCTTTTTTACTGCTGGCCGTGTTCGTCGCGGTGAGGATCTACACGTATGGAACCAAAGTCGTCGATGTGAAAGCGGACGCGGCGATTGTGCTCGGGGCTGCCGTGTGGGGCGGTCAGGTATCGCCCGTTTTCAGAGAGAGAATAAATCATGCAATTGATCTTTATCGAAACGGCAAAGTACGAAAGATTATCGTTACCGGCGGCCAGGGAAACAGACATGAACCGACAGAGGCTGCCGCAGCCCGCGCATATGCCATTAAGAACGGTGTCCCGGAGGGCAATATTTTGATCGAAGACAAATCACATACGACCTATGAAAATGTCGTCAATGCAAAACAACTCGCGGATGCCAACGGATTGAAGAAAGTTCTGATTGTCAGCGATCCAATGCACATGAAACGAGCTGTAACGATGGCCGAAGATATCGGGTTGGAAGCGTATCCCTCACCAACGCCAACTACCAGGTACCAGGGCTTGAGAAGCCAGATCGGATCACTGGCGCTTGAGACTGTAGCCTACATGGGCTACCGGGCGTGGAAAGTTTTTAGTTATGAGTGGCCTGGAGGGGCGGACTAAGAAGGAGCAAACAGTAGACAGCAAACAGTAGACAGCAAACAGCAGACAGCAAACACCAGACAGCAAACACCAGACAGCCAGAGCGATAATGCGAAAGTCATTAACCGCGACGAACGAAAAGAACGCTAAGAGAAATCCGCAGATTGCGCAGATTACGCAGAGCGGATGAAAAGCAGCAAAACAGTAAGCAGTCAATGGTAAATACTGACGTTCCCTAACCGCCCCGGCAGCAAACAGTAAACAGCCGGGCGAAGGCGGTGTGTGACGCTGTTCGATGACACGATGGAAAGCCGTCTCACTGACGTCTCTGCTGCTTCGTTGACGATTTCAGTGGCAATGCTTACGATTTGCTCGCTGCCTCATCCGGCTCTCACTGTTTGCTGTTTGCTGTTTACTGTTTGCTCAGTGTCTGCTGTTCGCTCACTTAACTGGAGACCCGAATGTCACAAGCAATGTCCGGAAGGTACGAGACGCTTTTGTTTGAGAAACGCGGACGCGTTGGTCTAGTCACCATTAATCGTCCTGATAAGAGAAATGCACTGAATATCAAGACGCGTGAAGAAGGCGCGGCGCTGCTTGAAGAGTTGCGGAACGACACGTCTGTCGGCGTGGTGGTCATTACCGGCGCGGGCGATAAGGCCTTCATCGCCGGCGCGGACATTGCTGAATTCGCCGGGCGCACAGCGATGATGCAACGTGACGTCATGACTGCGCGGTCGTTATTTACCGCCATCGATACGTTTCCCAAACCCATCATTGCGATGATCAATGGCTATTGCCTGGGCGGAGGTTGCGAGCTGGCGCTGGCCTGCGACATTCGCATTGCCAGCGAGACCGCCTCATTCGGACAACCGGAGATTAATCTCGGCATCATTCCGGGAGGTGGCGGCACACAACGGCTGACGCGTCTCGTTGGCGAAGGCAAAGCGATGGAACTGATTCTTACCGGCGAGATCATTGACGCGAAAGCGGCGTTGGCGATTGGTCTGGTGAATCAGGTGGTGCCCGCCGAAGAGCTCGAAGCGAAAACAATGGAAATTGCTAATCGGATCGCGGAGAAGAGTCCGATCGCGTTGAGCCTGGCAAAGGAAGCGGTGAAACTTGCCTCTCGATCGAATCTCGACGAGGGTCTGCGCCGTGAAGTGGATCTTTTTGCACTTTGTTTCTCAACTGAGGATAAAGCTGAGGGGGTCAGCGCATTTCTTGAGAAACGGAAGCCGGCGTTTAAGGGACGATAGAACAAAACGGTCTTTGGTCTTGGGTCTTTGGCCTTTGCTGTCGCTAATATCTGAAGGCATAGCCGCAAACGTCAGCGAACACCGACTTACCCGCGTGGGTGGTAGCAGTTTGCGTTACAAGGAACCGAAGACCGAATACCAAAGACCGGAAAGTTTGAGACCCATCGCCATCATCTTTGGAATTGTGCTCGCCGCAGTTGGTGGCGTGATTGCCTACCGTGCATTTTTCGTGGAACCGAGTTCCGTAGTAGTAATTTCTAATTCGGGCGTGCGCGAGCTTCCCGATACTCTTCGTGTGTTAGGAGGCATCTTGCTTCTAGTCCTCGGCGCGGTGGTAGCGTTTACAGCAGCGAGGAGGGGGAAGAAGTAGGCAGTGAGCAGTGAGCAGTGAGCAGTGAGCAGTGAGCAGT
>JALYXE010000227.1 GCA_030947265.1 Acidobacteriota bacterium | reverse complement strand
GCGAGTAGCTGCACCTTTTTCTGAGAAAGAATTGGCCTATTCGCTCTTTGGAGACACGGCGGAGGATTTCGCCGCCTCTGGCGAAACGATTTTTATCATGATTCTGATGATCTTCACTGGCGTTAGTGGCTTATCGCTTTGTTCGTCTCGTGGAACTTGCGAGATGGCATCGGCGACCTCCTGGCCGTATACAACTTCACCAAAGATGGAATAGTGTCCTTCGAGGTGCGTTGCGGGAGCAACCGTGATGAAGAATTGCGAACCGTTAGTATTAGGCCCAGAGTTCGCCATAGCCAGAACGCCAGGCTTATCAAAATGCCGGTTTGGGCTGATTTCATCGTCGAACTGGTATCCCGGGCTGCCCTCCCCGGTTCCTTCGGGGTCGCCGCCCTGAATCATGAAACCAGGGATGACCCTGTGAAACGAGGTACCGGAGTAGAGGGCGGTGTGCATGGTCTTGCCGGTTGACGGGCTGGTCCACGGCTTCGTGCCCTTTGCCAGACCAACAAAGTTACCAACAGTTTTAGGCGCCTCGTCCTTGAACAACCGGCAAACAATATTCCCCAAGGAAGTGTAAATGACTGCATACTCGCCAGGCTCTGACGGAAGCTGCACGTCGGGCAGAGGTGATTCAGAAGCAGGTTTCGCGGCGTGTCTGCCGCTTGATTTGCTAGTCTGAGTAGCCCCTGTGAAAGCCAAGCCAGGCAGCAGGAGGGCGAGGCAAAGATAAGGAGCCATTCGCATTTACCGCCGATTATATCTGTAACGAGGGCAGAGGAGGATTACCGAGACTACCCAAATAGATCTGCGTCAAATTTAATTCTGAAAGTGCCAAATAGATAGGCCTATTCCGCCGGGCCAGACCACTCTTAATTGAACGAGTAAGCGCTTTCTCCTACAATCCTAATGAGCATCGAAATTTTATGAAGTACGCCTTCGCCTTAGCTTCGCTTTGCGCCCTGTTGTTTTCGGGGGCATGCACTCAGAGCCCTGAGAAGCTGCTGGCCACTGCCAACAAATACCACCAGAACAAAAAGTTCAAAGAAGCTTCCATTCTTTACCAAAAGGTGATCGCAAAGGATAAGACCAACGCGGAGGCATATTACCGCGAAGGCTTGAATCTGATCGATGACCACCAGCCGATTCAGGCGATGGGCTTCCTGCGCCGGGCGGTCGATCTGAAGCCAAGTAATACGGATGCCGAAGTTAAGCTTTCCGAGATCTATCTGGCAATTTATGCCTCGGATCCAAAAAAGTACCGGTCCATGCTGGAAGACGTGCGAGATCTGAGCGCAAAGATTTCGGCTCATTCGCCGAATTCCTACGATAGTTTCCGGGTGGAGGGCTTGCTGGCCCTGGCCGACCGAAACACAGACAAGGCGCTCGATGCGTTTCGACAAGCCAATCAGCTTAAACCGCATTCGGCGGACCTCGTTGGCTGGTATGCCGAGACCCTGGTTGCCACTCAGCATCGTGAAGAAGCCATATCCCTGGTTCAAGATATGCTGGCGCACGATAAGACCTGGAGTCCGGGATATGACTTCCTTTTCATGCAGTACAGCCGTGCTAATGACCCTGCGAAGGCGGAAGCTACGCTGCGTGATCGAGTTCGAAACAATCCTACGAATGCTTCCGGCTATATCAACTTGGCAAACTTTCTTGTGGCGACCAATCGGTATAGCGAAGCAGAACCGATAATCCGCAAGCTTTTGGATGACAAGAAAGCATTTCCAAACGCGCATCAGCTGGTGGGCGATTTCTACGTTCGCGCCAGGAAGTACGACGACGCTCTCACGCAGTATAAAGAGGGACTAAAAGAGAATCCGAAGCAGGCGGTTGGTTATCAGGAACGCATCGTGGCTGTCGATCAGTTGGCCGGACGGGCGGGCGAAGCGCTGCAACTCGCGAAGGAAGTCGCCAGCAAGAATCCAAAAGACACAACGGCCAATGAAGTCTACGCTTCTCTGCTTCTCCAGCGCGGCACGAAAGCGGATCTGACGAGCTCGGTCGCCGACTTGAAGAATCTCGTTCAGAACAACCCATCGAATGCCGTGCTGCATCTCGACTTGGCCAAGGCTTACTATGGGCTGGGCAATATGGATGGTGCCTTCAATGAATCGCAGGAAGCTATCCGTCAGAACCCGAAGCTAACGCAAGCGAGGCTGCTCGCGGCCAGGATTTACAGCGACCGCGGCGATGGCGGTAAAGCCATCGAGCAATCTGAAATGGTGCTTTCAGCAGAACCGGGTAATCCGGAAGCCCGTTTTATTCACGCTCGTGCCTTGCTGGCATCCGGACAGCTTGCCAAGGGTCAGGCGGAGATGGAAGGTCTGGTCTCGCAATTCCCTAAACTAACTGACGCTCGCGTTCAATTAGCCTCGCTCTACATGCAGGAGAAGTCAATGGACAAGGCAAAGGAGCAGTTTGAAAAAGTCTGGACTTCGACTCCGCCGGATTTCCGGGGGTTTGTCGGCCTGCAAACCATCAAGATGGCTCAGGGGCAAATCGACCCGGCTATTCAGGCTATGCAAGACGTTGTGCAAAAGAAC
>JALYXE010000423.1 GCA_030947265.1 Acidobacteriota bacterium | reverse complement strand
GTCCCCAGGGGGGCAGCCCCGGGCTTGCCACCCGCCGGTTGGTTGCTGAAGTTTGTCCGGCTACTTCAGAAATCGATCAAACCAGGCGATTGTTCTCTCGAGGGCATCCACCCGATGCTTCGGCTCCCGCAGGCCGTGGCCTTCTCGGGGATAACGCAGCAACACAGTCTCAACTTCACGACGCTTCAGTGCCATATACATTTCTTCCGCCTGCGTGATGTGAACGTCGTTATCCTGTTCGCCGTGAATGAAGAGCGTCGGCGTTTGTGCCTGTTTGACGTATCGCAGCGGCGACCACTGCCACAGCAAGTCGTAATTGTCCCAGGGAAAACCACCAAATTCCACATGAATCAGATCTTGATAAAGCGAAGTTGAATAGAAGCTAATCAAATTACTAACACTCGCGACCGAGACCGCCGCTTTAAAACGCGGCGTCTGAGTTATTATCCAATTGGTCATGAAACCGCCATAGGATCCCCCGGTGACGCCCATACGGTCCTGATCTATCCAGGGGTATTTTCGCAGCGCCTCATCTACCCCGGCCATCAAATCTTTGTAATCTCCGCCGCCCCATTCACCGAGCGTACCATCACTGAACTTCTGGCCATAGCCGGTTGATCCCCGCGGATTTAGATATAAGACTGCGTAACCGCGCGCGGCATAAACCTGGAACGTCGGATTGAACGCCCAGCCATACATCCCGTGCGGCCCGCCGTGAACGCTGAGAATAAGTGGATATTTTCGATCCTCGCGCCAGCCGACAGGTCTCATTAACCAACCCTGAACCTGCGTGCCGTCGAAGCTCCTGACGCTCACAAGTTCTGGTTCACTGAGCAGGAGTCCGGCGACAAACGGGACGTTGCGATCAGTCAATCGCAACAACCGTTCATCAAGTCCCCCAGCCTTTCCAATGTATGCCTCTGGTGGAGACAGGGAGTGGCCAATAGTTAACGCAAAGAGGACCGTTCTATCCCGGGAACCAGCCAAACTGAAGCTTGTGATCTGCAAACCACCTGGAGGGAGTTCACTTGATACAAACCTGGCAGGACGGGCGTCTGGAAAGAAGTAACGGTCGAAAAATCGAAGAACTTTGCTATTCAGGTCGACACTGTAAAGAATTGTTTTGCCAAGATCCCCAGCGAGGAAGAAAATGCGGCCACTATCGGGCGACCATTGGGGACTACGAACACGACGATCCTGATCAGCAGTCAGTTCTCTTCGGTTACTTCCAGCCGCATCAGTCACCCAAACGTGAGCATCTTCAGCGACGCTGTCGATGGTTGTTATGTCGCGCTTGGTCGCAGTGTAGGCGATCCACTTTCCATCCGGTGACCAGGTTGGTTCATACTCACAGCCTTTTGTCTGCGTGATCTGACGCAGCTCTCCATGCAGGTCAACCGCGAAAATGTCGGAATTGTTATTCGCATCCGGTTCCGCTTCATGGTTTGAAAGAAAGGCAATTTCATCTCCCCTGGGATTGAATGTGATCGCATGATCGTAGAAGGGCCCCGAAGTAAGTTGCCGGGCTTCTGGTTTCTCGATGGCCGTGATCCATACGTGGGTGCGGCGGTTGTCGGAGAAAGAAGTTCGCGACTTGTATTGAATGCGGTCGACAACTCTTGGGTCATCGGACGGCGTAGATAGATCGCGAGCGCCCGTCGATTCTTCAGTGGCCGAAACATAAGCAATGCGCTTTGAATCTGGCGCCCAGGCTAGCGACTCGCCCGCATAAGTAATGAAGAAGTTTGTACTGAGAACGGGCGCGATAAACCGCGGCTCCCGATTAGGAGGGTTGACTATCCAGATACCACGCTGATCGTTGTGATTACCAATAAAGGCGATCGTCGAGCTGTCAGGCGACCAACGAGGGTTAGAAGCATTCCAGCCCTTTGGAAGCACCGGCATGGAGGACCTGGATGCGTTCGTGGTCAACTCCACTCCAGCGCGCACAAGCCAAAGGGTGCTAATTGTTTCGTCTCCTTCGACGGTAGAGACCGTATAAACCACGGATTGACCGTTGGGAGAGATCTGAGGATCGCTAACGTTCGCAACTCGCAGGATGTCACCTGGCGCCATGGGCCGGCGCGGTTGGGAGTCAACAAGAGGTACTGATTTGGTGACAAATATCGCCGCGGCGATAATCAACAATGCCTTTATCAAAGGGTTCTGCATGGGCCAATCGTGAGCATCACTGTCAGGCAGTCCCAGAGTCCAACTGCTGAGCATCTGCGTTGCTTGTATCGTTGAACGTCCACCCAACGGGATATTTAAAGCTGAGACCGTCTTTACTGAATTGTTTCGCATCGCTCGGCGCAATCTGCGCTGAAGCTGATAAGCCGCAGACCAGCAGAAAAACAATTAGCTGAAAAAAGTTGCGCGATGATTTCATTATGT
>JALYXE010000415.1 GCA_030947265.1 Acidobacteriota bacterium | reverse complement strand
CGCCTCAACCAATCTGTGGGCATTCCCAGCCGGCCCACCGCCTACCAGCACCAGGCATGGTGGAACGCGATGTACAGCTACTTTTTCGAAATCGAGGATTGGTATCTCTGGTTGGACGGGAAAGAATCCGACGACCTTAGAGACACTAACGAGAACTACAATTTGTGGCGCACGAAACTTCAGCAAGCGCTTGGCCAGATGCTGAACTCGGCTGCGTCGCAGGACAAACAACTCATCGGCGAGATGCTGGATTTACTAAAGAACACCAAGCCGAGTCCCGAAGAAATCAAACAGATCGGACAGAAGTTCGATGACCTGCATTTGCGCTACGGCACCAAAGTGCCGCCCGAAATGCGGAATCAGATCTTGGGTCGCCCATAAATTAAGGTCGGCAGACGGATCTCGGTTATGAATCCTAAGAATCCGTAATACCCGACTCAGTAAGATCAGCGGTCACCGTCCGATCCGGATCTCCTGCTTCGACGGCTGCTTGCGCATGCGCACGTACGATGTCGCTCATGGTTAGCAACCCAATGAGCTTGTTTCCATTCTTGCGATCGATAACCGCAAGTTGCCGCACGCCGGATTTATCCATGCGCACAGTGGCCCTGACTAATGAATATTCGGCCAGCGCGTGAGGTCTGGAATCGACATGCTTCTGCACTTTTTCCGAACCAGCGCCTTCCGCTGCCAGACGACGTAAGCGAACCTCGCTGATCATCCCCACGAATTTGTCGCTGTCGTCGACAACCGGATAGGTCGAGTGCTCTAGACTTCCTACTTTTTCAATTGCTTCGGCGACGGTAAAGTCGGCCGAGATCGTCACCGGTCGATTAGTCATCGCGTCCCCAACACGCAGGCGCTCAAGGGCGTGAGAAACGCGCCCGTCTCGGTGCGGTAGATGAATGTCGTCTTGTTCCAGCAGGGCTTCGTAAATCGGAGTGGGTCGAACATGACGAGCCAGGGCGTATGCTGTCATATTCGAGATCATCAATGGCAGGATCAGATCATAACTGCCAGTCATCTCAAAGATGATTAGAACAGAAGTAATTGGCGCTCGAATGATTCCCGCAAAGACTGCGCCCATTCCAACGAGAGCGAACGAGCCCAATTCATTTCCACTGTGATGGAATAATGAGTGGTCGAAGTAACCAAAGATTCCGCCCAAGGTCCCGCCTATGAAAAGCGCCGGCGCGAATATTCCGCCGGCGCCGCCGCTGCCGTAACAGAACACTGTGGCGACGAGTTTGAAAACGCAAAGAACCAGTAGTGCCCGGAATGCCAAACTGCCCGATAACGCCAGCGACAGAGTTCCATATCCTGCTCCGGTAACACCGTTGGTTCCGAGCCAGTAGATCGCCGCGACGGCGAGTCCGCCGGTGACGAGCCCTCCTACTCCGGGCCTTGCCCAGGCTGGCAACAGCCTCATTCGCTGAAACCGTTTGCGTAGCATTAGCAGTGAATCGGTGAAAACCAAAGAGATGATTGCAGCGGCCACACCCAGCACGGCATAGAAAAGAAGAGATGAGAAATGCTCAAGTCCGTAGTGCTTCGAGATTGTAAAAACCGGATGCTCGCCGAGCACGGCGCGCTCGATTCCGGCGGCTATTGCAGCGGCAACCACAATCCATGCCAGCACTGCCTGGTCCAAATCTCCGACTACTTCTTCGAGGGTAAATGTGATGGCGGCAATTGGCGCGTTGAATGCCGCAGCGATACCGGCTGCGACGCCGACCGGCAAGAGGCGTCTGAGGTTCTCCCGTGAGAGCGCAGCCGAGCGGCCGAGAGTGCTGGCAACGCCGGCACAGATCTGAACCGTTGGTCCTTCACGTCCCAGCGAAGAACCCGTACCAATTTGCAGGACGCCGATGAGAAACTTTCCCAGGGCATCGCGAAAAGGAACCCGACCACCTTTGATCGCGTAGGCAACCTTCACTTGCGGAATTCCGCTCCCGCGCGCCCCGGGAACAACGTATTGCAATAACACTCCGCTGAGCAGTCCGCCGATTGTCGGAGTTAATATTGTCAACCAAATCCACGACCTGCCGCTCGCAGACATAGCCCTGTCAATTAGCCGATGCTCAGTTCCTATGATCGATAAGTGAAAAAAGACAGCCGCAAGTCCGCACGCACCTCCGGCAATCAAAGTAAGAGCGAAGAGTCGATGACTTTCGGTTGGAACCAGCCGCAGGAACAAACGCAGCAACGCGGCGTTGACGCGACGCCATTTCGCACTCCAGCCTTGTACAAGCTTCGATAGTTTCATGTAACTTTGGACAAGGGGCCACTGAAACTATAACAAAAGCGTGGCCTCGTTACAGGCGGATCACCCATCACTGTTTTGCTGGTCCATGACTTCGAACTATTTCGACCGAGCACTTTGCGTGGTGTACGACTGCCTGTGGAACCGAACCGAGCACAAAACGCTCCAGGGCGCCGTGCCCGTAAGCTCCAACCACAATCAAATCGGCACCCCAGGTATTGGCCTCGTCAACTATGACTTGTTTCGGTGAGCCATTAATCGCATCGCCGTACACCTCCATCGAATCTCCAAACGTCTTGATTAGTCTCTCGACGGCTGCATCAACCGAACCTTGCGCATGAGACTTAATTGAGTCGGTCAGTTCCGTGAAGTAAGCAGCTGGTAATCCCACTAGCCCATTGGCACGTTTTCAACCGCTGACAAAACCCTGATCACGCTTCCTTTAGGCCATGGTCGCCGCGCTACTTCAGCAACTGCCTCATCGCTCTGGGTTGAACCATCAACTGCTAACAGGATCCTCACACTCGCCTCCCTACTAATGAATCATCGGTCACTTTCCTAATCACGAATCGAGAACATAATGCGCGATCTTTTGCTTGAGTGGAAATGCTCATGACGATTGGGTGATTTCGCGGTTATGAAATCAGATTACCAGCGATATACGGTCAACCGCTCGCCCGTTGCGCACTGCATTTCTTTCCGCGCCAGTCTCTAAATGGAAACGATGTACCAATCGGTGGGCAAAAGGAGCAAGCAGCACGCCGGCAACACCCATGAATACTAAGCCAGAAAAGAGCGCATAGGCGACAGCAAATAACTTACTGCCTAAGAGCAGGCCACCGATGGCCGCGATGCCGACAGCGAAATAAACAAAACCATTCACTTGAGCCGCGCCTACCAGTGATGAAGAAATACAGATGCCGAGACTTTTCTTCCGCGTAAGCCTGATGCGAAACCTTTCGTTGTCGCCATAC
>JALYXE010000387.1 GCA_030947265.1 Acidobacteriota bacterium | reverse complement strand
AACGCCCTGAAATTCATCGGTCCTGATGGTCTATTCATGGCGCCTGCGCAGGCGCGCGAGATGCTGGACATCTATCATCAGGGCGAATACACGAAGGTGGCAGACACCGAATTAAGGTCGGTTGAAGAAATCTCAGGGGCTACTGACCTCCACATTCAAGCCATCCTCGACGTCCTGGGCGCCCTTCCAAAAACGGAGAGACCACTTCGTGTCGTTATCGATTCCTGTAATGGCGCAGGTTCACTGGTTGGTCCAAAACTACTCGAAGCCCTGGGAGCTGCGGCCATCTCAATTAACGTCATTCCAAACGGATTATTCCCCAGGGGCGCGGAACCATTGCCTGAAAATCTCGGCGACCTTTGTACCGCAGTCAAAGAACATCGCGCCGACATAGGGTTCGCTCAGGATATGGACGCCGATCGACTGGCCATCGTGTCCGAACAAGGAATGCCTATTGGCGAAGATTATACGCTCGTGCTGGCCACCGCTTACGTCCTTGCGAAAGAGCCCGGCGCGGTAGTGGCTAACCTTTCGACCACAACTGCTCTTGACGATGTTGCCAGTAGCTTTGGCTGCCCCGTTTTTCATACAAAGATCGGCGAGGTCAACGTCACGGAAGAGATGAAGAAACAGAGAGCCGTCATTGGGGGCGAAGGTAACGGCGGCGTTATTTACCCGCGGATCAACTTTGCGCGCGATAGCCTGGTTGGTATGGCGCTGGTCTTACACCTGATGGCTCAAACGGGCAAAACGATCACGGAACTATTAAATGGTTTTCCTCACTACACGATAGTCAAGGATAAAATGGCGTGTCCTTCCCATAAGCTGGCCGCAGTACAGAAAATGCTGCAGCAAGAGTATGTAGGCTATCCTATGGAAACCCGCGACGGTATTAAAGTAATGCTACCCACTGGATGGTTTCTGGTGAGGGGCTCGAACACCGAACCCATTATCCGCGTGGTGGCGGAGGCGCGAGATGAAAAAGAGGTAAGAAACATCATTGCCGGCGTGTATGCTCAAGTCGAGGCCCGCATCAAGGCTTAAATTGCGGCGGACTGCGTTTCAGATGCTGATGCAGTTTGAAGACTAAACCTGCATTCCCTTGCGTTTTCTTCGCGCGTTCTTCGCGGTCTTTGGGGTAAAGCAAACACCTAAACAGCTAGCGACCTTTGAGACGTAGGCCAGAAGGATCGCGACCATATTTTTGATTTCGCACCATCGTAATGCATGATATGCGCTCATGAAAGTTTCGCGTAGATCAATTATTTTTGCATTCGTTGTTTCGTTGTCGGCGGCTCTTACGATCGAATTGGCCCGCACAGCAGCGGTGACCTCCGCGAGGCTTGATTCCCGTGTTGACACGATTGTTAACCCCCTTGTTAACCCCCCTGTTAACCAAAGCCCAGCGGAGCAATCAAGTGAGCAAACAAAGCGGGAGGAGGCTTATCGCGCAAACAATATCGGCGTCGGATTACTTGAACAGTATAAAGCCAGAGAGGCGGCAGAATCGTTCAATCGTGCGCTTGAAATCGATCCACATCTCGAGCTTGCTCGCATTAACCGGAGCATTGCCCTTTACTACATTCCCGAGCCTGAAAGTGCTAAACGTGAAGCGGAAAGCGGCTTAGCCCAGGATCCAAACACCCCCCAGCTTCATTATGTTCTTGGTTTAATCGCCCGGTCGCAGGACCGGCTGGACGACGCGATTGCTGAGTTTCAGCAAGTTCTAAAGACTGACCCCGCCGACCCCGGCGCGCAGATAAACCTTGGCCAACTCTTCGTTCAGCAGCGGAAATTTAACGAAGCGATTACCGCCTTCCGCACGGCGATCGAAGCCGAGCCTTATAACCTGACAGCTCTTTATAACCTGGGCCTGCTTCTGACTCGCACCGGTGCCAAAGAGGAAGGGCGACACCTTGTGGAGAAGTTTCGCCAATTACAGCAGAGCGGCGCCGGCACCAACCTCGGGACGAAGTATTTGGAGGGCGGTCGCTACGCTGAGGCTGTTGCTTCAAAGGGTGCGGAACGGGACCTGGTCGACCGTGTGACGCCCAACGTCAAATTCACAGACGCGACCGACGACTTTTTCGGGTCCGCGCCTGAGAACACGAAAAACAGAACGAGCACTCGCTCTAAGGCGCGGATGCAAAATTCCGCTGCTCGGGCTGATGCCGTTGTGTTGTTTGATTACGATGGCGACGGCGATCTCGATCTATTCGATGCCTCAGGCTCCCAGAGATTGCTGCGCAACGATGGTGGAAAATTCACGGACGTGACGGAAGGCTCCGGATTGTCCATAACAGGAAGCAAGTACTGCTTCGCGGCTGTGGCAGGCGACTATGACAATGACGGAAAGCCTGACCTCTTGGCGGTGCGCTCTGCCGACAGCTCTTTCATTCTTTATCACAACGACGGGAACGGCCACTTTTCTGACAGGACGAAACAAGCCGGCATCAAAATTCCGTCGGCTCAAGGAGCGCCTTACCTGTCCGCGGCCTTTGTCGATGTTGACCACGATGGGGACCTGGATATCTTCATAACCGGCCCTACCAATATTCTCTTGCGAAACAATGGCGATAGCACTTTTACCGAAATCACGCAGACTGCAAAAGTGAGCAGCCGCGATTCGTTCTCGACATCTTCCGCTATTGTGCCAACTGATTTCGACAATCGTCGCGATGTTGATCTGTTCTTACTCAGCCACGATGAGCCGCCAACACTCTTCCGCAACATGCGTAACGGAACGTTTCTCAACGTAGCGAAAGAAGTTGGCCTGGACAGCCAAGGTATTTTTTCGTGCGCGGCTGCCGGCGATGTCAATAAGGACGGCTTTACGGATTTTTTTCTGGGATCGGAAGGACAGGGAATGTTTTTCATGAGCGACGGGCGTGGACATTTCCGATCCAGCCCGGCGCCTGCGGAGACCAAAGGCGCGATGGCCGCGCAGTTCCTGGATTACGATAACGATGGTTTGCTTGATCTTTTGGCAATAACTACCACGGGTCTGCATATCTGGCGGAACGTTGGTGAAGGTTTTGTTGACGTGAGCGACCGAGCACTGCCGGCTGCATTTAAGAGCCCGGCTGCAAGGCGTGGTTTTCGCGGAAAGTCTTCGACTCAAACGGCAATGGCGTCTGCCGACCTTGACGGGGATGGCTATGTTGATTTGATTCTTCGCGCACCCGATGGCAAATTGCGACTTTTGCGCAACGATGGCGGCAATGGCAACTACTCTCTTCGGGCGCGTCTACGGGGCCGCGTCAGCAATACCAGTGCGATTGAGGCGAAAATTGAGGTGCGCGCGGGAAGCTTATGGCAGAAGTTGGAAACTTATTCCGCGTGGCCCGCACCAGCGCCGGCCGATATCGTCTTTGGCTTAGGAAAGCGCAAGAACCCTGATGCGGTGCGCATTCTTTGGCCATCCGGCATCGTGCAGGCGGAGACGGAGTTTCCGAAGCTGACTTACGGCGAGGCAAAATCCGTCCTTTCGCTCAGTCTCACTGAACTCGATCGCAAGCCGTCGTCTTGTCCCTATCTGTATACCTGGAATGGAGAACGGTTTGAATTTGTTACCGACTTTATGGGCGGTGGCGAGATGGGTTACCTCGAACAACCCGGGCGGTATAACAAGCCCGATCCGAACGAGTATGTGCGTATTACTGACGATAAGCTGAAAGAAAGGAACGGACGCTTTGAGATTCGCGTGACAGATGAACTGGAAGAGGCGATGTTCCTCGATCAAATTCAACTCATAGCTGTGGCTCATCCTGAGGAAGTTGAAATCTATCCAAACGAAGGTATGACGGATCCTCCGCGGCCCTTTAAGATCTATGCCAGTCAGGGTGCGCACCCGCCGTTGGCTGCCACCGACGACCACGGTCAGAATGTGCTTGATCTGATTTCGAGGGTTGACCGTCGGTATCCGGACAACTTCCGTCGCGATCGCATTCGCGGCTACGCTGAAGAGCATGCCTTGACTTTAAAGCTCGACGAACGTGCGAAATCCCGAGTTTACGATAACCGGGTCAAGTCGTCGCGGACTCTTTTGCTTTTGACCGGTTGGACCGATTATGCCTGGTCCAGTGATAACGTTGCGGCCAGCCAGGCCGGCAAGAAAATGAAGCCGCCGGCGCTGCAGGTAAAAGACCCGAAAGGCAACTGGCGCACAGTAATTGAGGATATTGGAATTCCTGTGGGACGGCCACAGACAGTAACCGTGGATCTCACCGGAAAGTTTTTGACGGCGAACCGTGAAGTGCGCATCTTAACCAACATGCGCATCTATTGGGATCAGATACTGGTAGATACGACACCAGGCAATTTACCAATGGGGCTAACAAGACTAGATCCGGTTCGTGCTGATCTTAGCTGGCGGGGTTTTTCGCGCGAAACAACCCCAGACGGTCGAGAGCCTTTCAGCTACGATTATCAAAGCATCTCGTTCACATCACCTTGGAAAGTGATGACCGGGCGTTACACGCGCGAGGGTGATGTACGCGAACTGCTGCTCAAGAGCGATGACATGTTTGTTATTTCGGGCCCGGGAGATGAAATCAGTTTGTCGTTTGATGCCACTGCCTTGACGCCATTGGAGCCCGGCTGGAAGCGCACGTTTCTGCTTTTCGCTGATGGTTTCAGCAAAGAGATGGACGTTAACTCTGCTAGTCCTGATCAAATCATGCCGCTGCCCTTTCATGGCATGACCCGATATCCATATGCCTGGCCCGAGCGTTATCCAATGACAGCAGAACGGCGCGCTTATGTCGAAAAATACAACACGCGTGTCGTGCTCTCGCCAGTGCCTTCGATCGACGCAGCGATAGTTCAGCGGTAGTCCGCAGATTACACATATTCCTTCGATTAGGCGGAAAGAGATTTGATATAGGGCAGACTGTACGTGGAACGGTTGATTGCCTTCTGCTCTACATCTGTGGAATCTGCGAAATCTGTGGATGAACTTGGGAGTACATATGGAACACATCAGATATTCAGTGGCTGCCTGTCAGACCGATCAGCCCAATCCAATCGACCGAAAGGGAATGCGGGCGAATACGGATCGCATGCTTTCGATGATTGATTCGGCAGTCGCCGGGGCAGCTCCGTTTTTGCCTGTCCGGCTCGTTGTCTTTCCCGAGTTCGCGCATTCAGCGCCGGTGTTTGAAAGTGCGGCTGAGTTAATCGAGAAGCTGGCGATCCCTATTCCTAATGAACACACAGAACGGCTCGAGAAAAAAGCACGTGAGCATAACATCTACATTCAGAGCGGGTCGATGCTTGAAATTGATCCGAAATGGCCTGGGCATGTGTTCAATACTACAGCGCTGATTGGACCGGAAGGGATTCTGTACAAGTATCGCAAGGTGAATACATGGATTCCATACGAAGTTCACACAA
>JALYXE010000221.1 GCA_030947265.1 Acidobacteriota bacterium | reverse complement strand
TCTTTGCACAGAGCAATACTCTTTTGCCGAACCACTAAATCCCGATATGACTGCGAGCCCAAAACTGAAAACTGAAAACTGAAAACTACGTCCTTTTGTAATCAAACTGCGCTTGCGTCGGCTTGCCGTAATTAGTTAATGCACCTTGAGGCCCGACCGCATTTGGTCGCTGAAAAATCCAATTTTGCCACGCGGTCAAACGGCCATAAATCTTTGTATCCATCGTTTCCGGTCCGGCGAAGCGCAGCGACGCTTCCATGCCCGTAAGCGCATCCGGAGACAACGAAGTTCTTTCTTCTATCGCCACGCGGATTTCATCTTCCCAATCCAGTTCGTCGGGGACGAAGGTTACCAATCCCGCTTCTTCAGCTTCCTGGGCATCAAACGACCCTTTGTGGCTCAGCACTTCATCGACCTTTTCCGGATCAGACAGAAAGCGAGACCGCAAGCGAGTCAGACCATTACTCATTGAGAGCGCACCAGCATTGAGATCTGACACAGAGACGGAAGTAGGCGCTACTTCCGGATTGTTAAGCATGTAGCCCCGATCTGAAGCCAAAAGGAGTTCTAACAGATTACCGGCGAAACAGCTTCCTTCTTCTACGATCGCAAAAAAGCTTTTCGCCGTAAGGTCGAGACGGCGAAGCACACGGGCCATGTGAAGCAGGATCTCGCGAACCAGCCAGTGGTCCTTATTCACCGCAAGCGTTTTATCCACAGCCAATACATCGTCAATGTTGCCCTGTGTGCGGATGCAGACCAATCCGATCTCCGGCTCGTTTACACGCAGATGAAGCAAAGCATCGTCCAGCTCGCGGTAGGCTTGGAGCGGCCAGTAGGAGTCACCAAGCTTCTGAATCTCCTCAGGCGTGGTGGGCAGATCCGCCTGTGGTTCCGGTCCATGAACAGTCAGATCAGCGTAGCGCTGCTCACGATTCAAGATCACGTTCACATACTTGTATTCAACTCCTGCAGGCTTAAGTTCTCGTTGGAGCGGATTAAGTTTTATACCGTAACGCAAACTGTTAGTTTGCGACGGCTCGGCATCACTCAAGCCGGCAGCCTCCGACCCAGTCCGCAAACTAAAAGTTTGCGTTACACCGTTGGCGATTTTGCGAACGCGCGCGTCGATTGATTCCTGAAATTTGCTGGTCGGGAAATAATCATCAATTAGTCCCCACTCCTTCGCGCGTTTTCCTTTTAAACCTTCCGCGAGCGTGGAAAAGACATCCGCCCGATCACGGCGAACTTTTCTCTTGTCGACGAGCCGAGTTAAACCACCAGTGCCAGGCAGCACACCGAGCAGTGGAACTTCGGGAAGGGAAATCGCCGAGTTGCCGTCGTCGACGAGATAGATTTCGTCGCAGGCGATTGCCAGCTCATAGCCCCCGCCGGAAGCTGTTCCGTTGAGTGCTGCGATATAGCGCCGGCCTGAGTGATGCGAGTCGTCTTCGATGGCGCAGCGCGTTTCGTTTGTAAACTTACAGAAGTTTACTTTGAACGCGTGTGAAGAAGTGCCGAGCATGTATATATTCGCACCTGCACAGAAGATGCGTGGTTTGAGACTGGTAAGCACGACGGCCTTCACTTCAGGATGCTCGAAACGCAGCCGCTGCACGGCATCCGCAAGTTCGATGTCAACACCGAGATCATACGAATTGAGCTTCAGTTTGTAGCCCTCAGCCAGCGTCACGTCTTCCTGAACATCCATAGTAAGCGTCGCAATCGAGCCCTCGATATTTAGTTTCCAATGCTGGTACTGGTCAGGCGACGTTTGAAAATTAATCATCAACACCTCTTCGATGGATCGCCCGCAAGCGCGGATTCGCGGGACTTTTTATCGAGACCTTCCTGGCCGTTCGAACGTTCGTTCGAAAAAGTCATAGTAGCGCTTTTTCGAGGTTTGAGTCAAGTTTCGGGACCTGGAATGCGGTCAATGTTCGCATCTTTTTGGCGAGCGACTGTTTGGGGCCTTGCTTGACAGTCTTGCAGTTTGGCGCGTAGGGTTTTCGATCCGACGCTGGCTGAGTATTTCAGCAAGGCTTGACGTCTGGATCTGACTGAAATTTGATCTTGGAACGCGGAGGCGAATCTGTTCTGGTGAATGGCGCGGTCTTCAAAACCGTTAGTGAGACTGTGAGAACAGGCTCAGGTAGGTTCGATTCCTACACGCCTCCGCCAACGCGATTGCGGACTGCGGATTTTAGATTGCGGGGGAGGCATCTATGAATCCTGAGGATCTGAAAGCTCGAACGCGCGCGTTTGGGTTGCGCATTATGCGGTTAGCAGAAAGCCTTCCAGATACACCCACTGCCAGGGTTATTAGAAACCAGATACTTCGTTGTGGGCCATCGGTTGGTGCGAATTACAGAGCCGCTTGTAGAGCCAAATCAAAGCCGGATTTCGTTTCTAAAATGGGAACCGTCGAAGAAGAAGCCGACGAAACGATCTACTGGATGGAATTGTTAATTGATGCCGAAATTGTGAAGCGACCACGGATAGTTGACTTGCTTGACGAAGCTGATCAGATTCTTTCGATTGTAATTTCTTCAATCAAAACGGCTAAAGGGTTACCGGCTAATCCGCAGTCCGCAATCCGTAATCATAAATCGTATGCGTGATTGGGTAGCCCTCAACATGACCCCCGGCATCGGACCTCGCGCCGCTGCCAAACTCCTAGAACGTTTCGGTTCCGCGGCAGCGGTTTATAGCGCCACTCGGATCGAGCTCGAAAAGGTTCGGCTGTTGCCCGAGGCGGTCGACAGCATTATCGCTCGCGACGCGCATGATAAGGCGGAGGCCGAGATTGAAAACGTAAGGAAGCTGGGCGCGGAAATCTTAATTCTCGATGACGGCGTTTACCCGTCGTTGTTAAGGGAAATATATGATCCGCCTCTAGCGCTTTACGTGAAGGGCTCCTGGTCGGAATGCCTGGAACAGCCCTGCGTAGCAATCGTTGGTTCGCGGAAATGTTCGACGTACGGACAGAATGCAGCGTCAATGTTGGCGCGGGATCTGGCTCAGCGTGGCGTAACGGTCGTGTCGGGGTTTGCGCGCGGAATCGATGCTGCGGCTCATCGAGGTGCTATTGAGGGCGGCGGTCGCACTGTAGCAGTGCTCGGAACCGGCATCGACGAGGTTTATCCGCGCGATCATAAGAAGCTTGCGGGCGAGATTCTGGACAAAGGCGGGGCAATGGTTACGCAGTTTCCGCTGGCCACGCCACCCGTCTCGGAAAACTTTCCTTACCGCAACCGCATCATTAGCGGCTTGAGTCTGGGGGTCGTTGTGGTCGAGGCAGCGGAAAATTCAGGTTCATTGATAACGGCGCGATTGGCTATTGAGCAAAACAGGGAAGTCTATGCTGTGCCTGGCAATATTACTTCGCGAAACTCCTTTGGCACTAACTACTTAATCAAAGGAGCGGGCGCCAAACTGGTACAGCAATGGCAGGACGTGGCTGCGGAGTTGCCGCCACAAATCGCGGCGAAACTTTTGCCGCCGCCGCTAAGTGATAAGAGGGGCGATAAGAAGAAAGAGAAGTCGGTCGCTGATCAGCTTTCAATGGTGCCCCAAGGACTATCCGGGTTTGAGCATTCCGTTTTCAAGTTGCTTTCAGCTGATAATCCAGCGCACATTGATGTGTTGGTGGATCAAAGTAGGCTGGCAATTCCGGATTTGACCGCCGCGCTGCTGACGTTAGAGATGCGCGACCTGGTAAGGGCTCTGCCGGGAAAATGTTTTGTAAGGAAGATGTAATTGGGTTTCCCCTAATGGATATCATCTTGGTCGATAAGTCGATATCGAAACAGCAACTGAAGGTTTCAGCGCAAGAGTTATTTGGTGACATGATTAAGGGGGTAGTGGACATAGAAAAGGGCATCATGGCGATTGGTGGCGAACTGCATGCCGACGAAGAAGCATTCCTGCTCGCACGAGACTCCAGACAAGAGGATCTTTGGGGAATCAACCTATATCCAGAACGGGAGCTGAGTGACATGATTGAGTTTGATTCCATGATCAATATTCGCCCGCGCCAAAACAATCGGTCACGAACGGTGGAAGATCCTACGATTCGCGAAAGGATTATCAGCATCACACGTAAGCTTGTCCGATAATCTCTGGAATCATGGAAACTTTGCATTCGAATCTGGCAAGCGGGCGCTGGCAAGCTATGACGCTTGCTGAACAACTCGGAAACGTTGGCAGCGAATATGAGCGTGCACTAAGTTCGAAAAAGCGAGCCGACTCGGTTCATTTTGAAAACGCCCTGGCGCGGATGCTGGAGTTACTGGACCTGACTATTACGGATCAGCGTTGGAAGAATCATCGCTTAAAGGAGCTGGTGAGGTTACGAGAAGCAATCTGCGAAGAGCTCTGCGGCGAAGACAACAAGTCTGCGGTTTCGTCTGATTTCCGAGACTACTTTCTCTACTTTGGGATTTTAGCCCGAGCGGGCAGGTAGACATCTTTTGAATAGTAATGGCTAAAAATTTAGTAATAGTTGAATCGCCGGCAAAAGCGAAGACGATTAACAAATACCTGGGAAGGGATTATCTGGTTAAAGCCTCGATAGGCCATATTAAAGATCTGCCTTCCAAAGGTCTTGGTGTCGACGTCGACGACGATTTCAAACCTACCTACGAAGTAATCCCGGACTCGAGAAAACGAAACAACAAGAAGATCGTTGCAGAACTCAAGCAAGCCGCTAAAGAAGCGGACACAATCTATCTTGCTGCCGACCCGGATCGGGAAGGCGAGGCAATTTGTCAGCACCTGGCAGAAGAGATTGTGCCCAAGCGGCCTTCAAAGCCCCATTTTCGCGTGATGTTCAACGAGATCACAAAACGGGCTGTGAACGAGGCTTTTGAACACCCCAGAAAAATCGATGAGAACCTGGTTAATTCGCAGCAAGCACGGCGGGTGCTGGATCGCCTGGTGGGTTACAAGGTTTCGCCGCTGCTCTGTCGCACGGTGGGCGGAAGGCTTAGCGCGGGACGCGTCCAGTCAGTGGCGCTGCGGATGGTGGTTGAGCGCGAAAGGGATATTGAGAAATTCATCAAGACCGAATACTGGACGATACTGGCTGGTCTCAGTGCCAAACTACCGCCTGCCTTCGAGGCTCGACTATTCAAGGTCGACGAACAAGCGGTCAAGACCAGCGGTTTTGACCAGGAGACTAAGCGCGGCGAGATCCTGATTGGCGATGAAGCAAAAGCCTCCGAAATTGTAGCGGAAGCAAATCAGCAAACTTTCGTAGTCAGTGAAGTAACCAGGAAAGAGCGCAAACGCAATCCTGTCCCTCCTTTCATTACCTCGAAGCTGCAACAGGAAGCTGCGCGCAAACTCGGCTTTGCCGTGAAGCGCACGATGATGCTGGCGCAGAAACTCTACGAAGGCGTCGAGATCGGGGCTGAAGGTTCAGTTGGCTTAATTACGTACATGCGAACCGACTCCACGCGAGTCTCGGAAGCCGCCTTGACTGAGTTACGCGATTTCATCAGCGCACAGTATGGCGCGCCTTATCTGCCGGAAAAAGCGATTCACTATCGATCGAAGAAGGATGCGCAGGATGCGCACGAGGCTATTCGTCCGACCGATGTCGCCCGTACTCCTGACTCTCTTGCGAGCTATCTCAATAAAGATGAGTTAAGACTTTATCGCTTGATCTGGCAGCGTACGGTGGCTTCGCAGATGACCCCAGCGGTCTTTGACCAGACCACGATCGATATTGGGGCCGGACGGTTTATTTTCCGCGCTACCGGTTCGGTGCAGAAGTTTGATGGCTTCTTCAAAGTCTATCAGGAAGGTCGCGATGAGAAGACCGAAGATGATGAAGAGGCAGAGCGCACCCTGCCTCCTGTCGAAAAGGGCGAGATGCTTGACCTCAGTAAGATAACGCCCGAACAACATTTTACTGAGCCGCCAGCGCGGTTTACCGAGGCCACGTTAGTAAAAGCCCTGGAGGAAAAGGGAATTGGCAGGCCTTCGACCTACGCCGCGATCATGACGACCATTCAAGACCGTGAATACGTTGAGAAAGTCGAGGGCCGTTTTCACCCGACTGAGTTGGGCAAAACCGTAAATGATCTCCTGATCGAAGGCGGGTTTGATGATCTGTTTAATGAAACTTATACCGCGCGGATGGAGGAGGAACTCGATTCTATTGAAGAAGGAAAACTTAAGTGGACTGACGCGCTTCATGAGTTCTATGGGAAGTTCACCGAGGATCTCGATAAATTCAAAATATACATTAAGGATATCAAGACCACGGACACGCCCACGCAGGAAGTGTGTTTGAAATGCGGGACGGCAGGGATGGTGCAGAAATGGGGTCGCTTCGGTAAGTATCTCAAGTGTTTGAACTGTGGAGCTTCGCGTGACGCCGAGCCGAAGGCAGGTTCCAATGGTGCTCCAGGGGGCACCGAGTCCTCAGTCGCAGTTGAAGAGGCTGCGGAGCCTGAAGCATGCGAGTTATGCGGCAAGCAAATGCAGCTGAAGCGCGGGCGCTTTGGTCCATTTCTTGGTTGCACGGGTTACCCGGAATGCCGCAACATTCGCAAGATTGCCAGGAGCGGTGTGGCAGCGCCCGCGCCCGTGCCTTTAGATGAGAAGTGTCCAGTTGATGGCGCTCAGTTAGTGAGGCGGTTCGGGCGTTACGGAGAGTTTATTTCCTGCTCAAACTATCCGAAGTGTAAATACATCAAGCAGGAATCAACGGGCGTTCCATGCGCTCGTCCGGGCTGCAAAGGCGATTTAGTGGTCAAGAAGTCGAAGCGCGGCAAACTCTTTTATGGTTGCGGTACCTACCCTGACTGCGATCGAGTTTACTGGGACAAACCGGTTGCTGAAATTTGCCCTAAGTGCAACACCCCGTTTCTGCTTGAGAAGACAACGAAGAAACAAGGCACGTTTCGTTATTGTGCTAATACCGAATGTGGTTATCGGTCAAACGAACCTGAAACTCATTCGGCATCCTACATTGTTCCCGTCAAAGACAAGGCGCCAAAAAAAGCAAGCTCCAAGGTGCGATAGCGTTTTGACTTATCCCTCGCCAGATTTTTCCTCTTCATTCGGTATATCGGTATCTCGCAGTCGAGGCCGTAAGTATTGTTTAGCTTCGTTAACAGCAAGCTAAAGGTTGTGTGAGGGATGACAAACTGCCACCTAAACCAATCGCCAGGTAGAAGAAATTCCGAAGATGGTGTTTGCCCTGAATGAAAGAAGGCGAGCCGATGAGGCTCGCCTTCTTTATCGATTTCCCCTGTCTCCTAAAACTCGCTCGCGCGACCGAGTGAGGGTTCGTAGGACGTACTGCGGGTTTCGTGTTTGCCACCCATCGATGGAGACTTGTCCGAAAGGTCAACACCAATCCACGTCTTTATTTTCTTCAACAATGCCGGCAAGACAACTTGCTGCGCGGTAGTTGAAAGTTCCTCTACGAGGCGATCACCCAGGGCGCCCGCTTCTTTGCTCAACCGCTCGTAGGCGGAAGTCTCTTTGAACCGTTGAAGCATTCCCGGACCATCATCTTTGCCATTGGTTTTCGAGGAGGTAGCTCTCGTCGCGTCACTCGTAACCGGTTGAGCCGTGTAAGCACTTTGGCCCCCATAATACTGAGCAGTCGGCGAATACGAAGTCGAGGCCTTGTCGTCTGTTTCCTCGTAGTCGTCGGCGGTTAACGCAGAGGCAATTCCGTAACCCACGAAGAATCCCACGCCGGCCGCGCCCAAAGACCAGGCGACTGGCTGCTTCTTAAAATGTTCCCGCCAATCAAGCGCGTCTTTTACGTTCTCGTATTGCTGTGCCACGTTTTCTTTAATCTCCGTTACAGTATTTGTGATGGAATCCCGCGCTTCCTCCATGCGACGCTGGAGGGACTCTTTGGACGGGTCATCGCCGCCCGTGTCGCGCGCGCGCCCGACTCCTAAAGTTCGTTCTTCAGCCATTGCTTGTCCTTTCTAAGCTCTTCTACGGTCCTATCTGGAACGAGGTTTTGTTTCGCCAGTTTCTTCTTCATTGCTGAGATGAGAATCGTACCCACAATCAGGTAAAGAAGTCCTGCGGTTACAAACCCGATCGCATACCTGGCTGGTTGGCTGAAGCCCGTATTAGCGAAGAGCGTAGAAATTCCGAAAGCCAGGGCGACGTTCAGAAGCGCAAAGCCGATTGCTGCGATGATTCCCCCCACGCCAATCATGATGCCACCGCGCGCGTAGGCATTCGCCTCTTCCTTGATTTCGACCTTCAGCAAACTCAGCTTCGTGTCGAAGAGCTGCATTACATCGTCTCCCAACCGGCTAAACAGCGTTGGAAGACTTTCGTCGATCTTAGGTGTCAGTGCAGTTGATGTTGCACCGGTAGCTGAAGTCGCCATCGTGTATCTCCTTTCAGGCAATTCCGGCGCCCTGGAGCGGCCGAAAAAATACTTTCTAGCGTCTGCTGCCGCGGAGGATTAAGCCCACCAACAAACCAGCTGCGGCTGAGATTAAGATTGCCTGACCGGGGTTCTTGCGAGCATAGTCTTTGGCGTTCTCCGTAATCTCTGACAGATCGGCGTTCTGGAGTTCTTTGATTTTGTCGCCGACAACAGTGATTTTGTCGCTGACATAGTCCTTAGCCTGGGTGGCAGCCTCTGAAATTTTCCCACCGTATTCTTGTGCCAAGCCTGTGGCTGTACCTGTACCCGTACCTGTAGTGCCGGTGCCCGTGCCGGTAGACCCGGGCGTGCCAATGCCAGTCCCCGTCGTGCCAGTAGTCGAGCGCTCGCTTGGGGTGCCGCTGCTTCCTGTTTGTCCGGTCGTGGTGCCGGGAAAATCGGTTGATGTTCTGTTCTGCGACATGCTATTTCTCCTTTAGAATGGTTACTGAGTCTCTCCTAAAATTTCCGAAAACTAAAATCTACTTACACGTTATCGCTTGCTGACGAGCAAACTATGTGCCGGATTCCAATCCGAAGCAGTCTTAACGGTAGGGTGCACCACTTGCGGCGAAATCGCGGATCCCAAGCCTTGAGCGCTTGTTGTGAAAGGGTACAAGTAGACGTTGCTTAGATCGGGAACAATACAAGAACGCAGCTCGTAAATCAAAGAGCCGCACCAGTGACGAGCGAATTTCCCACTTGACAGTAATGGCCAGTGGTGGTAAGTAAGTACTTACTTTGGCGACACGCTGGACAGGCCTTTTGAATAAACAAATAACAATCAGAAAAGCCGTGCCCCCGGCAGCGAACGAAGTGACAAGCGGAGCGCGAATGACCGCGGATGACAGGCGGCTACAGATCCTTCAGGTGGCGGTCAGTCTTTTTTCGCAGAGGGGCTTTGGGGGCACCACCACCAAAGAAATCGCTCAAACGGCGGGCGTTTCTGAGGCGATGGTCTTCAGGCATTTCGCCACCAAGCAGGAGCTTTACACCGCCATCCTCGACCATAAGGCTTGTTCGGGTGATGCGATGAACCCGGAGGCTATGGTCGCTGAAGCTCTGAAACAGAAAGATGACCGTGCGGTATTTGAACAATTGGCTTTAGGCGCTCTTGAACACCATGAGTGGGATCCGGAATTCCAGCGATTGCTCCTCCATTCCGCCCTGGAAGGCCACGAATTGGCGCAAATGTTTTTTGAGAAGTTCGTGCGGCGTGTTTACGAACTTTTGGGTGCTTACATTGCGGAGCGGCAACGCGACGGGGCAATGGTGAAAATTGATCCAGCCATTGCCGTGCGCGCTTTCATGGGCATGATCATTCACCATTCACTCAATAATAATCTTTGGGATCCCAAGCGCCGTTTGCTGAAGATCTCCAATCAGGAGGCAGCGAAGCACTTTACCAATATTCTATTGAACGGTATTACCGCCGGCAGCGAATTAAAGTCCCAAAAGGAAAGTGAAGATAAAGCCGCAGCCGACGGTTTTCAGAGAAAGAAATAGAGTCAATGTTATCTCCCAAGCCATTACAACTTCTATCTTTGGCAGTCATCTTCGCCGGCCTCGTTCTTTTAACCACTTGCTGTGGAGGCTCGAAAGCAAATGTCAGAAAAGATGAGGCGAATGCTTCCGCGCAGCCTGCCACCGTCGATGTCACGACGGCTCCGGCAATCGTGCGGGACTTGCCCCGGTTTTTTGAGGCGACCGGAAGCCTTACTGGCGATCAGCAAACGGATGTTGCTCCGTCAGTCGCGGGGAAAGTGGTAGCAATCGGCGTTGACTTGGGCAGCTATGTCAAGCGCGGCCAGATGATCGCGCGGCTTGATGACGTGGATGCAAAACTGAGAGTGGAACAAGCTCAGGCGCAAGTTGAACAGGCAAAAGCTGCGTTGCGCCAGGCGGAAGAAAAGGTGGGGATTCGCGCTGGACAGTCATTCGATCCCAGCAGAGTCCCGGAAGTCGCGAATGCGCGCGTAGCTCTCGAACTAGCTGAGAAGAACTTGCGCCGCTCAGAAAAGTTGATTGAATCGGGCGACATCTCGCGGTCGTTGTACGACCAGCAGAAGGCCCAGCGTGACCAGTTGAGAGAACAGTATGAATCTGCCCTCTCGTTGGCGCGGCAAAATTACGCCGCCGTGATGACAGCCCGTGCAAACGTAGCCAACGCGGTAAGCCAGCTAGGCTTGGCGCGTAGAAACCTTTCCTACGCGCTCGTGTTTGCACCCATCGATGGGTTCGTGGCAGAGCGCACGGCCGACCTCGGCGAATATGTATCCCCAAGTGGGAAAATCGCCACCATCGTGCGCGTAAATCCTTTACGTGTGCGCATCGACATTCCGGAGCAGGCAATCCCGGTAGTTACCGTGGGTCAATCTGTATCAGTTACGACGAGTGCGTGGCCGGACCGGAATTTCAGCGGACGCATTGCCCGCATCTCGCCAAACGTGACGCCCACTTCGCGAACTCTGACGGTTGAAGCAGAGATCGAAAACAGTAATGGCGCGTTGAAGCCAGGGCAATTTGCAACTGTAAGAATCCTGCAGTCGCGCGCTCAACCCGCGGTACTTGTTCCCAGTCGCGCTGTGCGCACCGAGTCTGGAGTCAATCGCGTTTTTGTAATTAAGGACGGCCATGCCCAGGAACGTTTGGTTCAATTAGGCCAGAAAGAGGGCGACTTAGTGGAGATCAAGAGCGGCATCGCAGGCGACGAAAATGTGGCAACGAGCAATATAGAACAGTTAAGCAATGGGATGGCGGTCAGACAATAGAAGTCCAAGGTCCAACGTCCAATGTCCAAAGTCAGGATCCGAAGCGCGGACGTTGGAGTTGGACGTTGGACATTGGACATTGGACGTCGGACATTGGACGTCGGACGTCGGACGTTGGACTAATTAGCGATGCAAAAGTTAGCTGAAATCTGTGTCAGGCGTCCGGTATTCGCGACGATGCTGATTATGAGCCTGACGGTGGTTGGGCTCTTCTCCTACAAATCATTAGGCGTCGATCTCTTCCCGAAGATCGATCTGCCGACAATTACGGTTACTGTCGTGAATCCGGGCGCATCGCCACAGGAGATTGAAACCGAAATCACTGACAAGGTTGAAGGCGCGGTAAACACGATTAGCGGTATTGATGAACTGCGTTCCACTTCTGTCGAGGGCGTTTCCCAGGTTTTTATCACCTTCCTGCTCGAGAAGAGTCCGGACATAGCGGCGCAGGAAGTCCGCAATAAGGTTGATCTAATCGTCAACGATCTACCGGTCACGGCCGAGCAGCCCATTGTTCAAAAGCTGGATACCGACGCCGCGCCCGTAGTGCGCATTGCTGTGTCCGCACCCAGGTCTCCCCGCGAAGTTACGGATGTCGCCGATAAGAAAATCAAGCAACAAATCGAGTCGATCAACGGCGTGGGCCAGGTGCAAATCGTGGGCGGGCGAACGCGCGAGATTCAGGTCTGGGTCGATCCGGACAAGCTGCGCGCATTCAACGTCACGGTGGCCCAAGTGGCCGATGCTGTTCGCGCTCAAAACCTGGAAGTTCCCGGAGGTCGGATAGACGAGGGCACCCGTGAGCTGACGGTTAGAACCATGGGCCGCATCGTGCGACCTGAAGAATTCAACGATCTCGTGGTGGGCAGTCGAGGTGCTTATTCAGTCAAGCTTAGCGACGTTGGTTATGCGGAAGACGGAGCTGAAGAGCCGAGAACGGAAGCGCGACTGAATGGCCAGCCGGCAGTTACGCTGGTGGTTTCAAAACAGTCAGGACAAAACACAGTGGCGGTTGCGGAGGCCGTCAAGGGAAGACTGCAAGAGCTGCAAAAGACTCTGCCCCCGGGTTTCCAGACCCAGGTAGTGGGTGATCAATCGATCTTCATCAAGGCTTCAATCGAGTCCATTCAAAGGCATTTAATCGAGGGCAGCATACTGGCCGCGATTGTTGTATTCATTTTTTTATGGAGCTTCCGTTCTACCATGATTGCGGCGCTGGCCATCCCCACCTCGTTGATCGCCACCTTTGGTTTAATGGCGGCAATGGGTTTTACGCTGAATCAAATCACGATGCTCGCGCTGACGTTGATGGTAGGTATCGTGATCGACGACGCGATAGTTGTGCTCGAAAACATCTTTCGCTTCATTGAAGAGAAGGGTATGCCCTCGTTTCAGGCAGCAATCGAGGGAACGCGCGAGATTGGCCTGGCAGTTACGGCCACTACGCTGTCACTGTTGGCGGTTTTCCTTCCGGTCGGGTTTATGGGCGGAATTGTCGGGCGTTTCATGTCTTCGTTTGGCTTGACGTCTTCTTTCGCAATAGCTGTTTCGCTGCTTGTTTCTTTCACGCTGACTCCGATGCTGGCAGCGCGTCTGATCAAGCGGAGTAACGATGCAGAAGAGGGACCGATTGAACGTCGCAAGGAACCCTCAGATCATGGCTCCAAAGAATCGCGGTTCTATCGCCCAATAGACCGCACCTACACGCGAATGCTTTCCTGGTCTATGGCCCATCGCTGGGTGGTTATGATTGCTTGTCTCCTCGTGATTATCAGCATTGTGCCTTTGTTTATGTTTGTCGGAAAAAACTTTCTGCCCGTGGATGACCAATCGCAGTTTGAAATCAACGTGCGCGCGCCTGAAGGTTCTACGCTGGCTGCAACATCCGCTCTGGCCGAGCGAATATCCGCGGACATACGGAAGATGCCGGGAGTTACAGATACGCTGACCACTGTTGGGGCCGGCCAGCAAGAGCAGGTGAACGTGGCGTCCATTTATGTCAAGCTGCAGCCGCTTGAAGAACGTAGCGTATCGCAAAGCAATTTGATGATCCGCGTAAGGTCGGAAATTCTTGCTAAGTACTTGAAAGAATTTCCCGGCCAATTGCGGACCAGCGTTCAGCAAGTAGCGGCAATTTCAGGCGGGGGCTTCCGCAACGCGGATATCCAATACGTCATTGGCGGTCCAGACCTGGAAAAGCTGACGAAATACTCCGAAAGTCTATTGGTAAAGATGAAGACGATCCCTGATGTCGTAGACGCCGATTCGACTCTGGTTACGGGGAAGCCTGAGTTACGGGTTGTTATCGATCGGGCGCGGGCGGCGGATCTTGGGGTTCGCGTCGCTGATATCGCGCAAGCCTTGAACACTCTTGTGGCCGGCCAAAAAGTTTCCACCTTTAATGCCGGCACCGATCAGTACAACGTGCGAGTGCGCGCAATTGGAGAGTATCGTTCGAGCGTGGCCGGCTTAAACCGGATGATTGTTTCTTCTTCGAAGGTTGGGTGGGTAAGCCTCGACAATCTGGTGCGTGTCGAGGAAGGCGCCGGGCCTTCGGCGATTGATCGGCTCAACCGCCAGCGGCAGGTGACGTTATTGGCCAACGTGAAGCCGGGCGGCTCGCAAGCGTCAGTCATTCAAAAGATGAACGAGTTTGCCAAGGAAGTGAACATTGACCCTGCTTACTCTACAGGTTTGGCCGGTCGTTCAAAGGAACTCGGGCGCGCAGGATATTACTTCATGCTCGCCTTCGTGCTGTCGTTTGTCTTCATGTACATGGTCTTGGCGGCGCAGTTTGAATCGTTCATTCACCCGATCACAATACTATTGACGCTGCCGCTTGCAATACCCTTTGGCATTCTCGCATTACTGCTCACAGGGCAGACCGTAAACATTTTCTCCGGACTCGGACTATTACTTCTCTTCGGCGTAGTAAAGAAAAACGCAATTCTTCAGATTGATCACACGAATCAGTTGCGGGCCCAAGGCATGGAACGATTGGAGGCAATCATTCGCGCCAACCGCGATCGTTTGCGCCCGATCCTGATGACCACTATCGCGCTGGTCGCAGGAATGTTGCCGCTGACAATCTCCAGCGGACCAGGCTCAGGTACAAACCGCTCGATTGGTGTGCTGGTGGTTGGTGGCCAGTCGCTCTGTTTAATGCTGACGTTGCTTGCAGTTCCCGTTTTCTATTCCCTATTTGACGATCTTGGCAGAAGTAGAGTTTGGGGATTAATCGGCGCGCAAGCGGGTGGGGCACTTGGTTGGGTGCGACGCAAGACCGCAAACGCGACCGCATCGTTTTTAGGTTTAATTTCGAGGCACTAGATGGATAACTCCGAGCAAATTTCAGGGGAGCGGCTTTGCCGCCATGCAGTGCGGAAAGGCTTGGCCTTTCCGCGCGTTGGGCAAAGAAATAGTGAGGCTACGCCTCGGCGAAATTCGCGAGGCGCAGCCTCGTGGGAATGGAAGAGCATTCTCACGGGAAGCCGAAGCCTTTCCGCACTGCGCGGTGG
>JALYXE010000344.1 GCA_030947265.1 Acidobacteriota bacterium | reverse complement strand
CCGCACGGGACTTGTGCTCGACCGCGCTCGTACGGACGGATCAATCCACGACGAGGCTCACCGCAACATCGCCAGTATTGCTGCGGTAGGCTTCGGCTTGACCGCGCTGTGCATTGCCGCTGAACGGCACTGGATCAAACCCAGAGAAGCTCGCGAGCGGGCGCGCCGAGCACTTCGCTTTCTCGCGGAACGCATGCCGCAGGAGCACGGATGGTTCTATCACTTTGTAGACTGGAGGAACGGAGAGCGGCGCTGGCAGAGCGAACTCTCATCTATCGACACGGCGCTACTGCTGGCGGGTGTTCTAACGGTGCGCCAGTATTACCGCGACGACGCGGAGATCTACAGGCATGCAACGACGATCTACGAGCGCGTCGATTTCCCCTGGATGCTCGACAATAACCCAACCCTGCTTTCGATGGGCTGGCATCCCGAGAGCGGCTTCATAAAATCTCGGTGGGACAACTACAGCGAACACACGATGCTCTATCTGATGGCGATCGGGTCGCCGACTCATCCCATAGCTCCCGATTCCTGGTACGCGTGGGCGCGCGATTGGAACCACTACAAGGAATACACGTATCTCGGCACCGCGCCGCTCTTCACCCATCAGTACTCACAAGCCTGGGTCGATTATCGCCATCGTCGCGAAGTAAAAGCATCTCGCGTCAACTACTTTGAGAACTCGGTAATAGCCACTCGCGCGCACCGCCAGTTCTGCATCGATCTGGCGCGAGAGTTCCCCGGTTATTCAGAAAACGTGTGGGGTATTACCGCCTCAGACAGCGCCAAAGGATATGTGGGATGGGGCGGGCCGCCACGCGACCCGTCGATTGACGGCACTGTTGTTCCCTGCGCCGCCGCCGGCTCTCTAATGTTTACGCCGGACATTTCACTGCCAGCACTAAAGACCATGTATGAGAAATTTGGAAAGCGCGTTTACGGCCGCTACGGGTTCGTCGACGCTTTTAACCCAACCACCGGCTGGACTAATCCCGATGTAATTGGAATCGACGTCGGAATCACGGTGCTTAGCGCCGAGAACCTGCGCACCGGGTTCGTCTGGCGCTACTTCATGCGAAACCAGGAAATTCCGCGCGCGATGCATCTGGTCGGGCTTGACGCCCAGGAAGGCGCGAGCGTTTGCCCTCCTTACGGCGATCCCACAAGGCGCAAAGTCGAGAGTTTGTTGATGGCGGGTCGATAGAATTGTGCTTAGACATTTCTTTTACTGCCGGCGATTAATATGAGCGCCAACTCTAGGAGGCGGCTGGGAAGGAAGTTTTCTCGATCGCTCTTCTACTTTCTTCCTGCCCTGCCGGTAGCGACGCAGGCCGCGCCTATCGCACTGTGCTAAATCCCCATTCAACGATACCATTAGACAGCCTTCACATCTTCAGTACACTGGCGCCCGTACTAACCATAGCGGACCGATGCGATTACTTCTTGCTATCCCCGGCCTTGCGTTGATCCTGATAATTCTTTGGGACGCTTTTGAAACGATCATTTTGCCGCGGCGCGTCACCCGGCGTCTCCGTCTGACCAGCCTCTTCTACCGTTCGATCTGGTCCCTTTGTTCGGGTCTGGTTCGGACAATGCGTAACCGCAAAAGACGCGATAAGTATCTGGGACTGTTTGGGCCCTTATCATTGCTGATGCTGCTCGCGATGTGGGCATTTGGCCTGATCGTCGGCTTCGCCATCCTCGAATGGTCAATCAGTGCCCGGCTCAATATCCCGCCAGCCGATACATCTTTTGGAACGTATCTTTACCTGAGCGGCGTCACATTTTTTACCCTTGGCTACGGTGATGTCGCGCCAATGTTGCCTCTGGGCCGCGCGATCGTTGTCATTGAAGCAGCCACTGGCTTTGGTTTGCTCGCGATTGTGATTGGCTATCTTCCCGTTCTATATCAATCGTTCTCTCGACGTGAGGTCAACATTTCGCTGCTCGATGCACGCGCGGGTTCGCCATCGAGTGCCGCGGAAATGGTGCGGCGGCACAGCGAAAGCGGTGACATTCATGACCTGAACAAAGTTTTGCATGAGTGGGAGCATTGGGCCGCGGAACTGCTCGAAAGTCATCTATCCTATCCAGTTCTGTGCTACTTCCGTTCGCAGCACGACAACCAATCGTGGCTGGCATCGATGACTACTATTCTCGACACCTGTGCGCTGGTTATGGTGGGGATAGAGGGTACTCCCACATGGCAGGCCAGGCTAACGTTTGCCATGGCTCGCCATGCAGTCGTCGATATCGCGCAGATCTTCAGAACCGCTCCAGCTGGCCCACAATCCAGCCTCACTCGGCTTTTCCCCGGCGATCTGGAACGAATCCGAGGAATCCTCGAGCACAACGGCACTCGCCTTCGTGAGGGCGACGAAGCTGAACAGAGATTGACTGAATTGCGTTCGATGTACGAGCCCTACGTCAGCGCACTCTCAGCACTGTTGCTGATGCCGCTGCCGCCATGGATCCTGCGAACTGATGCGATCGATAACTGGAAGACAAGCGCCTGGGGAAGGATTCAGTGACTTATTTGTGAGTATTGCGTGCGGGAGAATTTGTGTCAAAAGATCGTCTGAGCATCAGATACGCCGAAGGCGTTTGATAACTTAGCCCGGCGTAGCACGCCGGGTAACGAGTCAGGCGTTGGTCCGTACCCTGAAAGGGTTTGACAATATCGTTATTGAGAAGCTTATTCAACGCTTACAGCGTAGGCAGGAATAATAAACTTAGGCCCAGGGTGATACCCTGGGCTAAGTTATGCAACGCCTTCGGCGTAAAACTTCTCGTGTTCACTAACATGAAACTTTACGGTTACATTGGGATTACGATTGTTATCCTCGCCGAGGTGTTCCTTTTCGCCGGATACCAAATTGTCGGTCATTGGTTCACACCGGTTGTATGGACCGGCTACATTCTTCTTGTTGATGCGTTTGTATTTAAAATTGCGCGTGGTTCGCTTCTCACGACACACAGATTAGAGTTATTGGTCATTGCTATGGTCTCCATAGCCGTATGGTGGCTTTTTGAGTTTTACAACACCCCGCGGTTTTGGCAGTCAAACTCTGAGCTTTGGTGGCACTATCACAATCTTCAGCCGAACCCTTATCTTCGCCGCCTTGGTTACGACTGGGCCTTTGCCACAATTTTTCCGGCCATCTTTCTTACCGCCCGCTTGCTGATGCTTACCGTTTTCGCTAATACGAAGGCCATGCGCCGGATTGAGGTCCCCAGGGGAGCGCTTTACCTGCTTATTGGCATAGGAACCGTCGGCAGCCTGCTGCCCCTCATCTTTATATCCGGATGGCTGGCGCCTGCCGTGTGGTTATCCTTTATTTTCCTGCTTGATCCGATTAACTATCTCCGTGGTTGGCCTTCGATATTTGGCGACTTAAAGTTTGGCAGTTACAAACGCTTGCTCGGCTTACTCTTGAGCGGTGGCCTGTGCGGAATCTTTTGGGAATTTTGGAATTATTGGGCCTTGTCGAAATGGACCTACACTGTTCCTTATCTTGGAAACGTCAAGATATTTGAAATGCCGGTGCTGGGTTATCTCGGCTTCCCTCCTTTCGCAGTTGAGTGCTGGGTAATTTACGTCTTTTTTCGTTCGCTGCTAAAGAGGAAGCCGGATCGGCACGGCGACCGCGAAATTTGGTTGACAAATTGAATGCACAAATCAAGTTGAAGAAGTGCAGTAAGTATTCATGTGTTGACACTTCATTGATGGCTGAATAGAATTCCACCTACCCAAAATTGAACCACCGAGGAGGGAATCCAGAGTGAAAACAACTATACGTGTCAATCGCAAGCGACCAGAGTCAATGACCAAACAGATTACGGACCAACTTACGGGCCTGATCGAGTCAGGGGCTATGACAGTCGGCAGTTATCTACCAAGTGAGCGTGAGCTTGCCAACTCACTCAAAGTGGCGCGAAACGTCGTCCGCGGAAGTTATGAGAATCTTGTGAAGGCTGGAAGAATCCAGAGCGAAGGTCGCAAAGGTCGTACAGTTAGATCTTCGGGCGGCAAAAAACGCGGCGGCACTGCCGGGAGTTCCAGAGGCACGGCGGGATCTAGAGCTCGCAAAAAATGAGCACAATCCGGCGTCAATCGCTTCCCCCTCTTCCCCCCGCAATACCTAATTATCAAGCAATCACTGGCTCAGAATCGCAGTTTCCTCTCCCAGGGCCAGAATTTCGCTGCGTATTGCTTTTCGTTCGGCAAGCAAACGTATAAAAAATCGGCGCCTCATCAGGAAGAACACAAGGGCGCGTAGTCCGCCCAGAAAACTGTCAAACCCCTCAAAAAACCGAATAGCCAGATAACCAGCGAGCGGAATCAGCACTATCGCAGCCAGCGAAAATTTCCACCCGTGCACACGGTAGCCGACGATTGCAGCCACCAGCCAGGTTGCGGGAAATAGGAGCATTGCCGAAATGATCTTGATGGTAGAAGTCACGTCATCTTCATCCCTTGAAAACCTGGTTGCCAGGTAACCTCCAAGTCGATAGGCGGGATAATGGACGAGAGCTCCCAGTGTTGCTGGAAGAATGAGCACGAGAAAAAGAAGAACCCGAGTTATCAAGTGTGTAAATACGTCCAGCGTGGAGGTTGGGGGAGAAAGATCGTCCGGGTCCACACCAGCCTGAGCTAGCTCTTCTTCAAAGCGGCTCATGCGCACCTCGAGTTTGCGCAAACGCTCTGGAGCTCGTTCTCGCAAAACCGTATAGGCTTTGATGAAGCGTTGTTGTAGCTGCAACTCTTCCGCAAGACTTTCATTTCCCTCTTCGTCCGCTTGCGATGAAAAGATTCGTTCTGCGCGCGTGATGGTTTGCAGGGCCTCTTCATGCTCAGCATCGAGTATGACTTCGCGCAGCGCACGCTCAATCCGATTGGAGAGTTCGCGCACAGCCGAACGAGGCGGATTTCCGTCGGATTCCAATTCTGCAGGCGTCACCGCGATGGGCTTGCCGAAATAGAGCAACACAGCACTACGAAATTTCGTTTTTGAAGTGTAGTACAGACCCGCGGGCACAATAGTCAGTTCAGTGACTTCGCC
>JALYXE010000326.1 GCA_030947265.1 Acidobacteriota bacterium | reverse complement strand
GGCTTCAGGTGGTGTCAAAGGCCTCGAAGACGCCCGCAAGCTGGTCGAAGCTGGTGCTACCCGCATAGGCGCCAGCGTAGGCGTAAAGATCGCGCAGGAAGCAGCTGGCGCAAAAATCGACACACGCAGTTCAGCACAGTACTGATACCGACCCACCGAGCGATAGTTTCATGGGCTGAGCCTACTTCCCCCGATCTTCACCGCCAACTTCGGCAACGCCGCTTGAAACCGCGGTCGCTTTGAGTCTATCCTCCCTCAGCTTTCCGAATTCAAGTTTGCAATACATTGGAATGCCCGCTAAGCATAATCTGCTCGCAGTAATTCTTGGTGGCGGCGCGGGAACGCGTTTGTTTCCGCTCACGCAGCAACGATCGAAGCCGGCAGTGCCGCTGGGTGGAAAATACCGGCTCGTAGATATCGCAATATCGAATTGTATTAACTCCGATGTATTCAAGATGTTTGTGCTGACGCAGTACAATTCAGCTTCGCTAAATCGGCACATCGCCCAAACCTATCAGTTTTCTCAGTTTTCCGCCGGGTTCGTCGAGATACTAGCCGCCGAACAAACTCCCGAAAGTCCCCAGTGGTTTCAGGGAACCGCTGATGCTGTGCGTCAGGTGCTGCCGCACATTCGAGATTGGGGAATCGATACGTTGCTCATACTTTCCGGCGACCACCTTTATCGGATGGACTACAGGAGATTCCTCGATCGCCATTTTGAAACCAACGCTGATGTAACGGTCTCGGTTACTCCTTGCGATGAGGCAGCCGCAAGCGACTTTGGTTTACTAAAGACGGACGCAATTGGGCGCATTGTTGAATTCAAGGAAAAACCAAATGGTGATGAATTGGAGTCGATGCGTGTGGACACAACCAACCTCGGCTCCAACGAAACACAAGCGAGTGGCCGGCCCTTCCTGGCGTCGATGGGCATCTATGTTTTCAAGTATGATCGATTGGAACGATTACTCACCGAAGATCTGACGGGCCATGACTTCGGACGACAGATAATTCCTAACGCGATAAAAACCGGCAACGTCCAGGCGTTTTTGTTTGACGGCTACTGGGAAGATATTGGAACGATAAGCGCCTTTTACCGGGCGAATCTGGATTTGACAGCCAAGATTCCAAAATTCAATTTGTTTGATGCGGAAGCACCAGTGTTTACCAGAGCCCGTTACTTGCCTCCTTCTAAGATTGAAGACTCGCATATTCAAGATTCGATCCTGAGCGACGGTTGCATCGTCAGTGGCGCAGCCATAACGAACTCCCTCATTGGTCTGAGAAGCAGAATTTCAAAAGGCGTTAGAATCGATTCTTCGTTTATGATGGGAGCTGATTACTATCAAACGATCGAGGAAATGCGCGCCGATACTATTTCTAATCTGCCACGCGTCGGAATAGGCGACAGCACATTTATTAATCGAGCCATTATTGACAAGAACGCCCGCATCGGAAGTGGCGTGCGGCTTGTTAACGAATCAAACACGGTTGAAGCAGATGGCGCAGATAAATCTTATTACATCCGCGATGGCATTATTATCGTTCCAAAAAATTCTGTCATTAAGGATGGCACGATAGTTTGATTGCAGCCCGAGTTTTGTCTTATGAAGTATTTTCCCGATCGCCCCCGAGTGTCTTGCGTGTGACTCGTTCATAGAAGTGTTGTCATGGCTATAGGATGGGGCAAATCTTATGAAGAGCAGATGGAGGAAGCGAATCAGCGCGCGTCGCAGCCGGAGCGCGGACCACGTTTGCCGTTAGAGGATCGGGTTCGCCTCAAGCGATTAGCGTCGCTAAAACTTTCTCGCTCCCGAGTGGTGGCTCAGTTAGAACGGGCGATTCTTCCCGCCCATCGGCAAATGTTAATGAAGGCGTTGCAGGCCATTGAGAAGCAAGTTGACGAAAGCGCTCAGCCTAAAGACGACGAACATAAGAGTTCTCCTCAGGATTAGAGCCATTCCCCCTTAAAGTAAAACCTTAACTACGTTTCGTCGATCCGTTGAGTGGCAGAATCCATCATATGCCCATCAGATTAGCAACCCGAGAATACCACCCGGCGAGAGTTGAGCGGGCCGTCGCTCGACCTACAAAGAAAAGGCTTCCGAAACGATTGGTTCTGCCAAAGGATGAAGTTGGAGTTGAACTAGAGGTTGAGGGTCGATTGGTAAAGCTGACTAACCTGAGCAAGCCATTCTGGCCGAAACTGGGCATCACAAAGCGCGACTTGCTCCAGTATTATGCGGACGTCGCGCCTCTGTTGCTGCCGCACCTAATGGACCGCGCGATGGTGATGAAGCGATATCCAAACGGCGCTGGCGGCGAATTTTTTTTCATGAAACGTGCGCCCTCGCCGCGGCCGGAATGGATTGAGCTCTGTCACATCGAACATTCTTCGGGAAATGTCATCGACTTTCCGATGATCCAGGATCTCGCATCCCTTCTATGGGTAGTCAACCTTGGCTGCATTGACTTAAACCAATGGTACGCGCGCTGCGATGACGTAGACCGCCCTGATTATTTGCACTTCGATCTTGATCCCGTTCCCGGTGCCTCCTTTGAGAAGGTAATTGAGACAGCGCTGTTATTGCGGAAGGCGCTTGAGTCTCTGAAGATGCCATGTTATGCGAAGACTACCGGATCGAAAGGAATTCATATTTACGTGCCCATTGAAAGAGGTCCAACGCAAAAACAGGTATGGGGTTTTGCTAAAGAGTTTTCTCATGCCCTGGCAGCGCAAGCACCACAACTCATCACCGCGGTGTACACGGTTTCGAAAAGGCCGAAGGGAAGGGTCTTGGTGGATTATAATCAGAATGCGTGGGGGCGCACGTTGGCTTCCATTTATTCCGTGAGACCCCGACCGAAAGCCACCGTCTCTACTCCGGTCAAATGGGGGGAGGTTGAACGTGGAATTTCTATCGATGATTTCAGAATGGATAACGTACCGGCTCGCCTTCGGAAATTAGGTGATCTTTGGCAACCGTTGCTTGCGAAGCGCGGCCGTTTCAAACTTGAAGCTTATCTTTAACGTTGCCGTCTAGACCGGGAGCAGACGGCCGCAGCAGGGCAGGGTGTACAATTAGGTTTTCCTGCCGTCTGCTCCTGCAGTCTGCTCCTAGCTCTTGCGGAGTGCCGGCTGCCTCCTAAACCAACACCTCAAAGGTCGGCAAGCAGACACCTCAGAAGCGGCCTTAAGACTGCGCGAAGTTTCGCTACGGTTAATCGAATGAAGTCTTTGAAGGAAGTTCAGCCTGACAATGATTCTTCAACCAAGATTTGGACCATAGGCCATTCGACCAGATCAGCGGATGAGTTCAACGAGGTTCTCCGTACGCACGATATCCAGGCTCTCGTTGACATGAGAAGTTTTCCCGGTTCTCGCAGATTCCCTCACTTCAACAAGGCCCAGCTTGAGCTCACGCTTGAATCACTGGGAATAACTTTTTTGCATCTCCCCGCATTGGGTGGCAGGCGAAGACCATCACCAAATTCCAGAAATACAGCCTGGAAGAACTCATCCTTTCGCGCGTACGCAGATCACATGGAGAGCCGGGAATTTCAGAAGGGAATTAGTGTGTTGTTGGAACTTGGCAAGGAACAGCGTACCTCGGTTATGTGTGCTGAGGCGCTCTGGTGGCGCTGTCACAGAAGCCTGATTTCAGATTTTCTAAAAGCGAAAAGCATCGAGGTGATTCATATTCTCGATGCCAAACATACGGAAACTCATCCATATACTTCAGCAGCCCGAATTGTTAGCGGGCGCTTGTCTTACCAGGTATTCCCCTCTGAATGAGCTGAGGCGATGGTGGGAACTTCAAGGGCCGACCAGGCTAATCCAAAACCTCAGCTACCTTTGCTGTGCCAGATCTTTTTCTTGCTGCCCTTTTTGCGACGCTTGACGCCGGTACGGCGTGGAATCTTTTTCGGATCTCCGGTGGCCGCCTTCTTAATGTCGCCACCCTCATCTTCGGCAATCTCAGCCAGAGTTCGGCGAGTAAGAATTGAAGCGGGCGCCACCTCAGTAACTTCTTCTTCGGTTGTATAGTAGTCGCGATGTTTTATCAAAAGCCATTGACGGTCGCGCGTTCGCACCAATACCCATGAGCCTTTTAGTTTCTGCCCATTCAAGGAAAACTTTAACTCGCCTTTACGCAAGGCAGCGTTAACGTCATCAGTGCTTTCGGGTTCATATGTTCCGTAGTCCCATACCATTACTGTTCCGCCACCGTACTCGCCCTCAGGTATGACACCCTCAAAATCTGCATAGTCCACCGGATGATCCTCGACTTGCATTGCCAATCGCTTGACTGTGGGATTAAGCGAAGGTCCTTTGGGAACCGCCCAGGACTTCAGCACGCCGTCCGCCTCAAGTCGGAAGTCATAATGAAGGGCCGTGGCCCGATGTTTTTGGATCACGAAAATATGACCGGTCCTGGTGCGCTTCTTCTCAGGGCCAGGTTCGGGCGTTTTGTTGAAGCGTCGTTTCTTTTTGTACTCAGTTAGAGAAGCCATAGGCCGTATGAAACTTGATGTGATGCTTTAACTGTAGCTGATTGCGTTTATTGAGCATGCGCGGTCGCTGCTTCGCATTGCTGCTCTTCCGAAGCGTCTTAAAAGAGCTCGGTCTGAACCGGATCCAGTCCCAACACTTCGCGAACCCTACCGAAGCTGCGCCTGTGAATAGGCAAAGCTCCCAGGTCCTTGAGTGCTCGACAATGTTCAGGTGTGGGATAACCCTTGTGCGATGCAAAGCCATAGCCCGCGTAAAGCGTATCCAGTTCGAGCATATGCGCGTCGCGCGTAGTCTTTGCAATTATTGAAGCGGCCGCAATGCTGGCGGAAAGCGCATCGCCGTGAATGATGCCGCGTTGCGGCGATGGACAGTGGGGAATGCGCCGGGCATCTACCAGGACAAAATCTGGAAGACAGGTTAACCCTTGAACTGCACGCTGCATTGCCAGGAGCCCGGCGTGATAAATGTTTATGCGGTCAATCTCTTCGACCTCAGTGAAACCGTAGGACCAGCAAACTGCATCGTGTTTAATCTGCGCGGCCAGTTCTTCGCGCATTTCATGATCGAGAATCTTCTTTGAGTCGTTGAGGCCACGCAGCTTGTAGTTCTGCGGCAAAATTACAGCGCCCGCTACCACGGGCCCCGCCAAAGGCGCCATCCCTGCTTCATCCACTCCGGCAACGAGAGAATAGCCTTGCGCCCATAGCTCGATCTCAAAGCGTAGCAGAGTATGTAGGCGCTGTCCCTCGGAACGATTAGTGCGATAACGGTCACGGATTCGCCTCGCCAGGTGGTGGGCGCCATGGCGGCCGTCAACTTCGAGGGCCTCAAGCAAGCCCTTAGGTACTGGCCTTAGGCGTCCAAGAAACAGTTCTCTTAATTCAGGTATAGATTTGCTTAGTAGGTCTTCAACTGACGAAGGCATTTGGTTTGTAACGTAAACTGAAAGTAATAGCCGGCGATTGGACGCAAGTTAACAGCTTGCGTCTCATGAAGGTGTTATTCTAAAACGAAAAGTTATTGCCCGGCGAGTGCGTGGAAGAAAAAACATAAACTTCGAGCAAAAATCAAAAGTTGGACGCTCATAAACTATCTAAAGAGAACTTCCGTCTGCTCGGTATTTTCCCGCTGGCTTTTTTTTCCGCTCAGGCAATTCATTACTGGCAAATCAATGAACTTGGGCAGGTGCTCTGGATGTGCAATATCGGAAACTTACTGCTTGCGGTGGGAATGTTTTTCGAAGAAGCAATACTGATCAGAGTTGCCGTCATCTGGATGGTTCCCGGCGTTGTGGTGTGGTTTTTATATGTGGTACCAACCTGGGGAATGCTGATAAGCGGAAAATCCAGTTATAGCCAATTATATGGCGTGGTTTCGTCAACCCTGGCGCATTTGGGGGGTATCTCGATCGGTGCGGTGGCAGTGCGAAGAGTCAGGATGGACGATCGGGGATGGTTATATGCCTTAATTTGGTATTTCGCTATCCAACTACTCTCCGCTCTTGTGACGCCGGTGGCATTGAACATCAACCTCTCGCATAGAGTCCAGGAAGGATGGGAACAGACATTTACATCGTACTGGAAATTCTGGGCCTTATTGACTCTGCTGGTAGGCATTTGCCTTTGGATTCTTGGGTTCTTACTGAAAATACTTTGGCCCGCTTCTCCTTCGGAAAATCACGGCGCTGCAGGCTTGCCTGTATGAAGTCTGATGGAGAGATTAGCTTTACCGCTGACTTAAGGGAAAACGCGAGGTCCACGCGGCGAATCGCGAGTTAACAATGAATGATCTGATCAATCCGTGGTTGCGAGAGAAGATTGGCGGATTGACAGGGCGAAGTCGCTTAGGGCTCTCGCCGAAAACCTCAATTTCGTTCAGCACGTTGGCGGGGGTCTATAAGTTTCCGCTGCAGGACGGGAGCGGATCTTTGCGCGGCTGTATCCTCGGTTATCGTACCAGAAGGATTGAAGACATAACTGTCACGCGTGCGAACCGCCAGGTTGGGCTGATTCACTCGTACTCTAATTTGCCGTCGTTGTCCGGCCTGCGCTGGCGTTTTGGGATAATAGCCAAGACTGTATTGGCGTCGTAGTTCTTCAGCTACGTTAGCGAAGGCATAGGAAAGGTTCTGTGTCGAGTCGGCCTGGTAGCTTCTGGCGCCGGTTTTTTCGGCCAGCTCTCGCAGGTAGCGATTTGCTACATCGTAATCATGCCTGCTTGTCCCGACGCCGCCACCTCCGCTCCCACCCCGGCGCGTGCCTCCGCCCCGGTTAATGCCGCCGAGAATCTGAATCAGGATATCGACGGGTGAATTCGGCGAACCACCTGTGCCAGGCCAGGTAGAACCAC
Source organism: Acidobacteriota bacterium (assembly GCA_030947265.1). Taxonomy (GTDB): domain Bacteria; phylum Acidobacteriota; class Blastocatellia; order Pyrinomonadales; family Pyrinomonadaceae; genus PSRF01. The sequence goes on along the minus strand of JALYXE010000326.1, from coordinate 4,669 downwards.
CGCTGCCGGCATCCATGTAAGTATCGAACTGCACGGGATAGATCAGGGCATCCAACTCTTCCGCATCACGAATATTGCTGGCATAAGAAGCATGCCTGCTGGTAGTGTCGACGCCATCGGTAAAAAGAACGATTGCCTTGCGTCCGGAAACTCGATTCAGCCTCTGGTTCATGACCAGGTCGACTGCATCATACAGCTTGGTCCCGTCTCCTGTGCGAGTGCGCCGGATCGCTTCGCGCAAGCGATAGCGGTCGTTAGTAAATTCTGTAAGCACCCTCACCTCGTCATCAAAAGACACGACCATAACGAGATCGTCCTGGCGTAGCTGGTTTACAAAAGTGATTGCGGCGTCTTGAATGTCTTCAAGCTTAAAACGAGTAGAGCCACTCGTATCGATCATCAGTACTACTGAGAAAGGTTTATCCACAGAAGAGAAAAAAGCGACGTCTTGTTCAACGCCATCTTCCCAAAGTCGAAAGTCTTCCTTGCGAAGGTTGGGAATGTATCTTCCCTCGCGATCCATGACGCTTACGGGTAAGGTGACCAGGGTAGTATTGACTTTTATGACGTCACCCGCTTCGACTTCTTCTGGGCCGTTATTGACAGCAGTTGTTGGCTGGCCACTTGATTGAGAGCGGTTTGTCCGCGTAGGACCTCCAAGCACAGGCGGGCGGGAGGGACTTGAGGATGTCGGCGCTGGCGTTGGAACGTTTTGACCAATTCGCCGCGGACGCGTCTGCGCAAGCACCGTCGCGGCGCAAACAGCGAGCAAGGAGAGGAGCAGTAAGCAAGAGGAAATTCTTTTCATAGCGAAGCTCCCGTCAATGGGTCACGCGTGGCGCCATCAATCCTGGCCACCTATCTTGGATGCTCAGTTACTGGATTAGATGCTTAGCCTGAAGGCCGGCTCAGGGAGAGAATTGCACACGCAAGATAACCTGCCGGGGACAGATGTCGCAAGGCCCCCATCGAGGTCTTTCCCAAACGTGCGATTGCTTAGCCTTTTCGGGTCTTGTTGTCGCAGCCTTCCGCAAATTATGCGATTATCTTCCGCTCCGAATCTCTGGTTGATAATGCGAATTTTCCGGCGTTTACACTACTGGTGGTCACTTTTCACCGCGGGAACACTATTACTGATCTTTGGTCCCCCCGTGCTTCTGGCTGCCTGGCTAACCCGAAACCATGATCTGGTATACCCCTGGGCACTTTTTGGGGGCCGCAACTGGCTGCGCTTAAGTGGTATGAAGATTCAGGTGAGGGGCCACGAACATCTCGATCCAAATCAAACCTATGTGTTTATATCCAATCATAGATCCTATCTGGACACGGCCACACTTTTTGTTTACACGGGGCGACGCCTTGGTCTGCTGGCGAAGAAGGAGTTGCTTAATGTTCCCATATTGGGATTAGGCATGGGGTTCGTAAACATAATGGCAATCGATCGCTCAAACCGCGAACGGGCTCTCGAAACAGTAGAAGCCGCCACTGCTCGCATTCGTTCAGGGAGATCGTTTGGGGTGTTTGCTGAGGGTACCCGCGCCAAACCGGGCGAGTTTCTGCCATTCAAAAAGGGAGCATTCTACATGGCGGCGCAGGCAGGAGTGCCGATCGTGCCGGTCGCGATCAAAAACACAGACTACCTGATGGGAAAGGGAACAGGCGAAGCCATTAGCGGGACTATCGAGATGGTAATGCTTCCACCGGTTGCAACGGCGGGTTCTTCAACAGATGAAGATGTGCGGCAATTGGTGAGCTGCGTCCATTCGATGATTGGCAAAGAACTCGGAATCTGAAGCAGTCGGGCCCGCCGCCAATTACGGTTTGGCGGGCTTGGTTGTGGGTGGCTTTGTTTCTTTCTTCCGAGCGTCGGGATCGTCAATTTCTATCACCTTGACTTTTGCGCGCGCAGGCTCAAAGTCGGAATACCGAACTTTCATTCGGATATGCAGCGGCTCACCCTTGTCGAAGATCAATTCCTCGTCAGCATACGAATAGGTGGGAAACCAATAGCGGCCGTCGATCTGTTCACGGTAAGTCTCGACGGTGGGAAACTTATTTGTTTTCGTCTCAGGAACTCCCTTGCCCCTGGTCTTCACAATCTGCAAATCTTGATCGTCAACCCATACTCGACCCATAAAGTAACGTTGCTTTGTCTTCTTTGCATCAGGCGTCACTTTCGGAGAAACATCAAAAACGTAAAGACTCAGTTCGTCGATCTTTTCCTTACCCACATATTTGAAATCGTACTGATCGATCTTTGACGGCTCCAAAGCGAAAGGTTGAACTCCGCCCAAATCGTCAAGATCTTCCTGCGTAATTGACGCGAATGAAGGCATGGGGAAAAAGCTAATCTTTTCGTAACGGCTTCCCTGATCATCGAAGGTGAAATAGGACACGCGATGATATTCGCCGGTTACCTGGCCTCCCATTCCCAGACTCTGAAGTATCGCATCACGCTTAAACGAGTACAGGTTCAGCGCGCGACGAAACTGGCTTTCTTTGGTGGTGATAGCAGTAACTATGAGTGTGACTTCGGCTGGAGGAAGGGCTGCGGAGCTGGCGCCTGACGCTTGTGCAAAAGCAGACGTTATCCCCGCAAACAAGAGCAGGAGACAGGCGACCAAGGCTTGGCGGCTTCTTAACGGCGTTTTTTCTAACATGTCTATTCCTAGATAATAAAAGACTCTAATAGAAAGCAGCATTTCGTGACTCTAAAAGGACCGCCCGTCAGATGCTACGAAGGAAATTGATGTTGCCAGCGGGCATTTGCGAAGGTGCCTCCAGGTGCCGCCAATGGGCATTTTGTAGTTGCAAAGTTCCCTGCATCTGGTGTAAGGTGCTCCGCGCAGAATCATTTAGCCGCGTTTTGACCCGTTACGCCGACGAAATTACACGCCGCTGGAGTTCCCGATATGTCATTGGCAGTTGCTTGAATTCGCGCGCAAAGGGTTAAGGCAAAAAATTTGAAAGGGTCCTCACGTCGGTAACTGGCAACGTCCGCAAATTTCCCGTGAACCTCAAGGCGCAACGGCGCTGACGCAACGCAGAGCGGCCGCGTTGCTACATGGGATAGGACGTTAAGGTCAAGCTTTGGGAGGAGCCTGATCAGAAGCCCGTAAACCGATGATGTGCGCGGCGGCTTGCCGCTCCTTCTGGGCGGGGTGGCATTTACGCCGCCGCGCGCACCCCAGCATTCTCGGGAGACCTTCAACGATAATGCCACATTTCTCCCGAATCAAAGTCGACTATTGTAACACCACTCCTCAAGCATGCGGCGCCAATAAGTTTTTTTAACGCATCTCTCTTACGCAGTAAACTCAACGACGGCGCGGTTAGGGATGATTCCCAGTTCAAACCCTTCCGTAAGAATTAGTCGAACGGCTTCCCGGCCACGTTCAGTATAGTCGAGCGTTAAATCATTAACCCACATAGCCACGAATCGATCGGCGAGGGCGGGGTCCATGTCGCGGGCAAACTGCATAGCATACCCAAGTGCGTCCTGCCGGTGGTCAAGCGAATAGCGGATGCTCTTCCGAAGACAATCGGAGACTTGCCGTATGATCTCTGAACCTAACTCACGTTTAATGGCATTGCCGCCCATTGGTAAGGGTAAACCTGTCCGTTCGTGCCACCACTCGCCCAGGTCCAATATTTTGCGCAGTCCCATTGCCTCGTAAAAGAGTTGACCCTCATGGATTAACAGTCCAGCGTCGCATCGGCCGCTCTGGACTGCCTCGATTATCTTGTCGAACGGCACTACTTCGTATTGAAAATTCTGATTGAAGATTCGCAATGCGAGGAACGCGCTCGTTAGGGTTCCCGGCACCGCGATCTTGAGGTGGGATATGTCTTCGGCGTTGGAGGGCTTCCGCGACACCAGGATAGGCCCGTAGTTGTCTCCAATGGAAGCTCCGTGGGGCAGCAGCATGTACTTGTCGGCTATGTATGCGTACGCATGGAAACTGATAGCCGTGACGTCGTAAGTCCCTCTGAACGCCTCTTCGTTAAGCGTTTGTATATCTTTGAGAACATGAGTGAAAGTAAGATTGCCAGTGTCCAGCTTGTTTGTGGCCAGCCCATAAAACATAAAGGCGTCATCCGAATCAGGGGAATGAGCAACCGTAATTGTGCGCGTTTCAGCTAGTGTGGGCATAAGAATATTTCAGGAGAATTCCTACAGGAGTTGATGAGCAAGCCTCAGACGAGGCTGACGTTGGTTCGCTCGATGGTTCGCTCGATGGGGTTATAGACCGTGTCGCGCTCGACGGCTTCAAAACCGGCGTCTTCGATCAAACTCACCAGCTCAGTTCGAGACATTTTTACTTCATTGTTGGATTCAATTGAATAACTTTCGGAAAGTTCCCCACCCTCCGTTATCGTGCCGTCGATATCGTTTGCACCGTAATGCAATGCCACCTGGGCGAGATGTTTCCCCAGCATTACCCAGTACGCCTTCAGATGATCGAAATTATCAAGAATCAAACGCGAAACTGCCATCGTCTTCAAGGAATCGACACCGGAGGGCCCAGGCAAATGCGCTAATTGAGTATTTGGCGGATAGAAGGCAAGAGGAATAAGGCATTGGAAACCGTGCGACTCATCCTGTTGCCCGCGCAAGCGCAACAGGTGGTCTACGCGGTCTTCGATGGATTCAATATGTCCATAGAGC
>JALYXE010000258.1 GCA_030947265.1 Acidobacteriota bacterium | reverse complement strand
CAACATGGCAAATCTTTTTCTTGAGACTGAACCTCTTGAGGCTAAGAAGCTTTTTGAGCGAGCCATTGAACTTGATCCAGAATATCGGGGAGCTCATCGAGAGCTTGCCAAACTCTTGACCAAGCTTGGAGATCTACCGCTGGCTGAGTATCACTTCTTAAGGACGATAGAGATTGACCCCGAAGATGTGTTTGCATATCTCTTCCTGGCCGAAATGTATGCGACGCAGAAGAGAAACTCGGAAGCAGAAACAGAATATCGGAAAGCAATCAACATCGCCCCCGCTGATGCCTTCGCTTACGGTTTCTTCGCCGATTTTCTCAGCTCACTGGGTCGAGTTGCGGAGGCAAAAGAAAATTATCTCCTCGCTCTTAAAATCGACCCCGACATCGACCCCGGCGATAAACACTGGCAAGCTAAGTATGCGGCCTTCCGCGAGGAAAATTCCATATAGTTGTTATGTTACGGCTGCAATTCCCACCGCATAACATAGTTTCACCCCGATTGCGTCGGGCTTCAATGACTTGTCAGTTGCAACCGCCAATCTTGACCCACTTTTTTACGAAACCAAGGTGCAATATTTTGCCGGCAGCGCTGCCACGGGCAAACTGTTGAAAACCGTCCAGACCGATTACGTGGCTACGGGCACACCGCTTCCGATTCGCAGGACCACGACGCTCAACGACGCCAACCTCGTGAGCAAGACCGAGACCTCTTACGATTCTTTCTCCGCCTGGTCGGGAACATTCACCAACCGGAATGTGCTTTCGCAATCGGAATATGCCTTTGGAACGGGCGCGCCGGGCGGCCTGGTTCGGCAAACCAGCAAATCCTATCTGCACACCGGAAACCCGGCCTACCTGAACTTAAACATTGTGAACAAGGTTCTCACCGATACGGTGTACGACGGGGCCGGCTCCCAGAAAGCGCGGACCCAGTATGAATATGACAACTACGTGCCTGGCGTCAATGCCTTGATCAGCACCTCGGGGGCTCCCCAGCACGATTACATCAACTATCCGGCGGCCTTTATTTATCGCGGTAATGCGACCCGGGTAAGCCGCTGGCGCAACACCGACAACGCTCTGCTCACCACTACTTCCACTTATGATGATCTGGGGAATCTTCGCGCGGTGGCCGATCCGCTGGGCCACACGACCAGCTTTAGCTATAACGACAGCTTCGCCAATGGCTTCTGCCCGCCCGCGGGCAACAGCATGGCGTATTTGAGCCAAGTCACCGATGCCTTGGGTCATCGAGTCCAGACGGTCCGTTATCCCTGCACCGGGCTGGTGCAATCGCACAAAGACGAAAATGACATCCTGGCCGGACGCGCCGGCGCTACCTATACTTACGACCTGATGAACCGGCCGCTGATCATCAAATCCTCCGACGGCGGGCAGACCTCTTACATCTACAACAATGGTGTGCCCTTCACCGCGACCGAGACCAAGGCCATTTCCAGCACCGTCAACTTGGTTAGCACAAACATTTTCGATAATTTTGGCCGCGTCAAACAAGGCCAACTGACATCCGATCCCGACGGCTTCGTCTATACCGATACCACCTATGACGCACTGGGCAGGCCCTCGACCATTAGCAACCCTCACCGCGCCTCCAGCGATCCCGGACCCACCAACGGCATCACCGCGACCCAATATGATGCGCTCAATCGGCCGTGCGCAATTGTTCCACCGGACGGGACAGCCATTTTGGGCACGACCTGCCCACTTGCGCAGCCTGGCAATGATATCTTTACCACCTACGCGGGAAACACCACCACAGTTACAGACCAGGCAGGTAAGACGCGTAAGAGTGTCACCGACGCCCTCGGCCGCCTCGCCCAGGTCTTCGAAGATCCAAATGGTCTCAACTACGAAACCGACTACCAGTACGACGCGTTGAATAATTTAATTCAGGTGGATCAGAAAGGAAACTCCACGCAGTGGCGCACGCGAACCTTCACCTACAATTCGCTTTCGCAACTCCTCGCCGCCTCCAATCCTGAGTCTGGGATCGTGACCTACGCATACGACAACAATGGCAACCTGCTGACCAAGAAGGATGCCAGAAACATCACCACTACCTTTGCCTACGATTCCCTGAACCGTTTAACCGGAAAAACTTTCTCCAATACCGACCCCGCCATAAGCTACTACTACGATCAGAGCAGCTACAACGGTTTGACCATCGGCAATGGCATCGGCCGGCGCACGGGCATGAGCGATGCCGCCGGAACGGAGGCATGGAGCCTCGATCTGACTCCCGGAATCGGCTGGAAGACGACGGATTCGCGGACCACCAGCGGTGTAACCAAGACGACTACCGTGCAGCACAATCTCGATGGCTCGGAGGCCAGCGTCACTTATCCCAGCGGGCGCATCATCACCTATGCACCCAGCGCTGCCGGTAGAACCCTCTCCGCTGTGGATAAAGTCTACGGCATCAACTACGCCAGCAATGCGCACTACACGCCGCAGGGCGCCTTGGCGTCCACGTTGAATGGGGCAAGCCTGGCTTCTACTTTCGTTTTCAACAACCGCCTGCAGCCATGCTGGATGTATGCGACCACGGGTACGGCGCTCCCTTGGAATTCAACGAATTGCAACGGCAGCGCCCCCACCGGCAACCTGATCGACCTCAAATATAGTTTCAGCCTTGGCGCCGCCGACAACAGCAATGTAACCGCCATCACCAATAATCGCGACACCACCCGCAGCCAGAGTTTCAGCTATGATTCACTCAACCGCATTGCCAGCGCACAGACGACCGCCACCACGGGCGCCAAGTGCTGGGGTGAGACCTTCGGCGTCGATCCCTGGGGAAATCTGCTCTCCATTGGTGGCATCGTTCCGCAATATAACGGCTGCACCCAGGAAAACCTCAGCGTCATGGCAACCACAAAAAATCAAATCAGCGGCGATACCTATGACGTTGCGGGTAATCTGACAGCCACGCCCGCGCCCGCCAGCGCCAGCTACACCTACGACGCCGAAAGCCGTCTGCGCACGGCCGCAGGCGTTACCTACACCTACGATGGCGATGGCAAGCGGGTAAAGAAATCTTCCGGCAAACTCTACTGGTACGGCGAGGGCACGGATGCCCTCGACGAAAGCGACGCCTCCGGCAACATCACCGACGAATACGTTTTCTTCGACGGCAAGCGCATCGCTCACCGCAAGGTCGCCAGCGGGGAGATTGACTACTACTTCGCCGACCACCTGGGCACCTCGCGGGTGGTCGCCAACGCCTCCGGCGCCGTCCTCGATGACTCTGACTTCTACCCCTTCGGCACAGAACGCACCTACACCACCTCTTCAGGCAACAACTACAAATTCACCGGCAAAGAACGCGATGCCGAGAGCGGTCTGGATTATTTTGGAGCGCGGTACTACTCCAGCATTACGTCACGCTGGCTGACGCCTGATTGGTCGGCTGGCCCAACTGCTGTGCCCTACGCCGATTTAAACGATCCGCAATCGTTGAACCTGTACACCTACGTCCGAAATAATCCCATGAACCGCACCGATCCGGACGGGCACGCGTGCTTCTTCGGACGCTTCGGCAGTGGCTGCGATAATCCGCCAACGCCGCCTCCACCGCCCCCGCAGACAGCGTCTGCAGCGATAGCTTTAGTAATGGCGATACCTGTTTCTTTACCACAGGCTGCCACTTCCGCTGCAGGGGCGGGAGTGGTGGGCGCAGGTGCTCTTGTTGCAGCGGGAGCTGGTCTCGTTGTGGCGGCGGGCTCCGTTGCAATTACCAAGATTACTGACGCTTACGTTGGCAAGAAGAACGACCAAATCACACTCGATGCCGCTGCTTCACAAAATGCAAGTATTGCCTACGCGCAAAGCGTCAAGGGAGGCGGAGCAGCTCAAGATAAGAAACTGACTAACGAAGAAGTAAAAACGCTTGTCGGGCAAACAGGTCAAAATGCACACGAGATTAAGGCGGATGCGCTCGGAACCAAGAAAAATCTCGGCAAATATGACCTTTACAAGGACAGGGCAGGCAATGTATCAGTTAAGCCCAAAGGCGGACGCGAACCCGGAGAGCCTACAGGCTACAACATTAATGAGAACTGAAGCTTCCGAAAAGAACGCTATGGAGACAATTAAGATAAATGTAGAGCTTTTTATTGAGTCAAAAAAGCTTACTACAGAAGAAATTGATACTTTTTTATCCACTAATCACGATCGGGTCTGGAAGAAAGGCCAGAAACGCGGCAGAACAGAGAAGGTATTCGAGACAGATGGTTGGTTCTTAACCACGTCAAAAGAATTTGGGAACGAAGAGATAAACTTGATTAATTTAGATGAACTGATTGATCGGCTTCTGGACCGATTAAATGGAAGGGAGGAACTTATTAGGGAACTGCCCACGGAGGTGATAAAGGGGGTTTCGGTGTGGTTCGAAGTAGGAGCCACGTTGCCACCAATTATTTTCGACCCCAAGACCCTTCGCCGGATTTCTCAGATGGGGTGCAGCTTAGAAGTGGACATTATGCAGTTTCTTGATGAAGAGCTCGGGTAAAATCAGAATTATTAGAGAAGATTTAAGCAAAATTCCGTTGCACCAGCCGACCGCAGCGGGTCGTAGTGCCCTGCTCCCAAAATCCGCACGAAAGCGTAGATGATTTCGGCTAATGGGAAACATAGCTAACAGTCATCGGACATTCAAATACAGGTGGATAAGATCTACTCTATCAACTACGCCAGCAAGGCGGCAGGTGAATATCTAAATACGACTGCCGACGGCTACAATCGGCTGTCGGGATACACCTACGATGCCGACGGCAACATGACTGCGGACGGCGTGCACAGCTGTCAGTTCGACGCTGAGAGCCAAGTCAGCGCCGTGGATGACGGCGCTGCCATCTACAGCTATGGTTCGATGGCGAGCGCGTGCGCAAAGTGGCAAGCGGAGTCTCAACGGAGTACATTCACTTCAACGGCGAACCCCTGGCCGAGTGGAACGGGGCAGCCGACTGGAGTGACTACATCTATGCCGGAGGCAAGCGAATAGCCCGCGCCGATAACTACGA
>JALYXE010000207.1 GCA_030947265.1 Acidobacteriota bacterium | reverse complement strand
TAAGCCAGTGCAGCCGCAGTGGGCTCATTGATAATGCGTTCAATTGTGAGGCCGGCAATTTTTCCTGCGTCTTTGGTGGCTTGACGTTGCGAATCGTCAAAGTAAGCGGGAACGGTGATAATCGCGTCGGTTACAGGCTCTCCCAGAAAATCCTCGGCTGCCGCCTTCAAGCGTTGAAGAACTATTCCAGATAGCTCCGGGGGACTATAGCTCCGTCCCTGGACGCGAACGCGAGCGTCACCGTTTGGCGAATCGACAATCTCAAACGCCGAAGTTTCGCGCATCCGCTGCACTTCAGGCGAATTGTATTTGCGGCCGATAAGGCGCTTCACGGCATAGACGGTATTGGCAGCATTGGTCACAGCCTGACGTTTTGCTATCTGGCCAACCAGACGCTCGCCTTTATCAGTAAAGCCAACTACGCTGGGAGTAGTTCTCCCGCCTTCCTTGTTGGGCACAATCTGAACCGTGCCGCCTTCAAGGACAGAGACGCAGCAATTGGTCGTACCCAAATCTATTCCGATCGCTTTTCCCATTTGAATGTCCTAGCGAAACCGGATTTACTTCTTAATGGCCACTTTAACCAGCGCCGGACGAATCAACTTGTCGCCCAGCCTGAAGCCGCGAACTATCTCCTGCATGACCGTGTCAGGTTCGTAATCGTCAGTTGGCTCGGTAACCACTGCTTCATGAAGATGTGGATTAAACTGTTCCCCTTCGGCCAGAACCGGCTTGACGCCAAGAGCGTCAAGCACGCCGTTAAGCTGTTTATAGATCAAATCGACGCCACTCAAAAAGTGCCGAAACTCATCCGATTCCGCAGCTTCAACTGAGGCTTCCGTCTCTAAGGCTCTTTTCAAATTATCGAGCACGGGCAAAAGCTTTGCTGCAATATCCGCGACCACGCGATTGTAAGTCTCGCTGCGTTCGCGCTCCATTCTTTTGCGGTAATTCTCGAAATCCGCTTGCCGGCGCGCCAGGCTCTCTCGCAAGTCCTTAACATCGCCTTCGAGTCGCTTAAGTTCAGCTCTGGTAGCGACCAGTTCGGCGACTTCTGGACCGCCGAACGTCGCTGCCCCTTCGCCGGATGAGCCATCAGCTTGCGGAGAAGGTTGGACTGGAGGATCGGTCGGGGCGAATCCTGCTTGCGCGGGCTGTGTATCCTCAAGGTCTGCAGACATATCACTCATCAGCTCCTTCGCGTCATCGGCCCCGGACGGCTCGGGTGATTCTTCACTCTCAACGTCCGAATCAGTTTCCTTATCCGAATCCAGGAAACTAACGGGAATACGGTTCGACCTATTTCCTTTTCTCTCAGCAGCCATCGGGTAATTTCCATTCATCCAAAGTTTTCTAGCGCTTCAAACGCGTGCCTCTTCGTCGAGTCGCCGCTCAATTAACCGCGCCATGTAGTTTACCATAGCCATAATGCGGGAATACTCAATCCTCATGGGACCAACTACTCCGAGCGTACCAAGATGTTCGTTTGAGCCAAGCCGGTAAGGAGCGGTAATCAACGCACAATTTCGCATCGAGGAAATGGGATGTTCACGACCAATCACAACGTGGACGTCTCCCGCCAGAGAATACTGTTCACGAGAGACACACTCATTCAGAATCTTTATCAGGCGAGACTTCTCTTCAAAAGTTCGAAACAGTTCGCGCATTCTGTCAACATCAACAAAATCGGGCTTGGTAAGGATATTTGAGGCGCCATCGACGTAAACGTCGCCGCTGGTAGACTCTTCACCTTCCAGGCTCATGTCACAAAGCAAGATCGCATTCCTCAGCAGCCGATCATACAACGCCTTTTCCTCGCTCATCGCCTCCAGGATCTCCGTTCGAATAGCAACTAAGCTTTTGCCGCTATATTCGGTGTTCAGATAACGCGCCGTACGCTCCAGCTCGTCCTGTGTAAAGTTGTCTTCTGAGCGAATAATCTTGTTGTGAATGGTGTTTGAGGTTGTTACTAAAACAACCAGGATTCGCTTATCCGAGAGCTGAACAAATTCAATGTGACTTAGTCGGTTCTCGGCCAGTGATGGCGAAACCACGATGCCCACGTTCTCAGAAAGCTCTGAGAGGGCGTGCGACATTTTTTCCATTATGCGGTCGGATGAAGTCGCGGAATCGAGCCCACTGGAAGTGAAAACCTTATCGATTGCGCGGAGATCAGCGCGAGAAAGCCGCGCTTCTTGCAGGATATTATCGACGTAATAACGATAACCCTTATCAGTCGGAACTCGACCTGCCGAGGTGTGCCGTTGTTCCACGAGTCCGGCGTCCTCGAGCTCTCCCATGACATTTCTGATCGTCGCGGAGCTCCAACCTGGGCTGTTGGAGAACCGATCCGCCAGTATAAGCGAGCCCACAGCTTCTCCCGTAACCAGATGCTCCTTGATCACGGCAGCAAGCACGGCTTGCGCTCGAGCGTCGAGAATGTTCTTTTCGGCGGGTTGGAGGGTTGAGTTGCGACGGGGCATCAAATTACTTGCTGAAGACTATTTCCATTTGCTGAAGACGATTTCCTATAGGACTAAAATGAAATTTACTATTAATAGGTTCAGAAAAACTATTAAGTATAGCTAAATGGGCGCCGCAGCGCAGTATAAAGGAATCGTTTGCTAAGCTGCAAACGTTTGATCGAGAAGCTTTACGGCATCGATTCGATAGATAATTCACGCTCCTTTATAGACTTATCTCATCGGGCTGGGTACGGATTAAAACGCTTAACTTAGCGGACAAACGCTGGGAAAGAGTTGCCCGGGCC
>JALYXE010000251.1 GCA_030947265.1 Acidobacteriota bacterium | reverse complement strand
CCGTAGTTGTGATCTCGCACAGCATTTCCCAGATCATTGATGCGGAGCTGATCTACGTTTTAAAGGAAGGGCAGCTGATGGAGAGCGGCACACCTGAGGAGCTATATGAGCACAACGGCACCTACCGCGAAATCTTCGACGCTTCCGCGCGTAGTTTAAACCTTGAGAAAATTTCGAGAACGCTGGACCATGATCTGGCAACTGACTTAGCACAGTGATCGGCCAGTGCCACAATTGCTCTCATTACAGCGGCTTGAAGTCAGTATCACCCTGCGTCTAGCACCTGCAGGCTAACAAATGCTATCTTGATTGCTATCTGACACTGGTTCAACTTGACGTTGTGACCCAAGTCTCGCGCTGTTGCACACGCGCTCAGCGAGCATGAAGCGGGACAACTCCTTTTCGGGAAGTTGGAGAACTACTAAACTATACGCGCGCGACTCGGATTGACGTTTAGCCTATAAAAGGCTTCACATAAGAAAGCGTCTGTCTATGCCTCATAAGCCATCTTCAGAGTTCATCGTACCGTTGATTCTCCTTTGCCTGGCGCCTTTCCTGGCGTTGCCGGCGGCGGCGCAACAATCCTGCTTTACGCCGGAAGGGCGCATGCTCGCCGAGCAGACAGCGAAGGTCTTTCGCGAGCCCGATCCCGACTACAACCCGGTTCTCGGCTTCAATCCCAGAAAAGGTCCCCGGCGCGGCGCCCCTCCAGTCGATTCCGCGGGGCTCGCGAGTCCGATTAATTGCGTGGCGAATAAGAACCCGAGCCCCGGCGCTGGTACCACGCCGAAATTCCACTGCTCCGTACCTGGCGTTGTCGACGCGGACGGTAATCTGATCCGGTACAAAGTGAAACCCCACTTCAAGGGGCAGGGAAGGGACGAAAGGAACGGAGAAGTTTATGGCGAGTTCCTCTCTTCGCGCTTTTCGAAGGCGCTGGGCTTCTTTGCCGACGACGAGTGGGTCGCCGACGTCACTTGCCCTGATTGCGAGAAGAGCCTGACCAAGAGTTTCCAGGGGACGAGCTTCACGCCGTTTCAACCAGCCGCCGGTATCGAGCTGCCCCTGGGCAAGGGGATCGACGTGAATTGCAACCACAAGGATTCCGGGGCCCTCGCCGGATCGCTCAAGAAGCTGCTTCAGAATGGAGCTCCCCGCGCGGAAATCGACGCGTTCAAGCTTTGGCTGGCGTTCATCGATCATGGAGACACCAAGACCGACAATCAGAAGTTCGCTTGCCTCGATTCGCAAAAGAACGCCGACGGCACCAGAACGTGCAAACCGGGGCAGGCGGTGTTTTATGTCAGCGACATGGGATCGACCTTTGGCTACTCGAGCTCCAGCGAAAAGAAAGCGAGACTCGCGGCCTGGAAGGGTGACCCGATCCGGGTAAGCGGCGGCCACTGCACCACCAACGCTAAGAGCGTGGGTGACACCAGCATCAGCGAAGAGGGCCGCCAGCTCCTGGCGACGGGTCTTCAAAGACTACTCGATGCGGAGAAAAGACTCGGCACGATCACCGGCGTGTTTCGCGCCTCGCGCAACGCTGAACGCGACCGGCCGCCAGAAGAGTGGACCGCGGAATTCGAGCGTAAGGCGAGGACGATCATTGACGCGCGCTGCTCAAACTAATTGCGATAGATCAGTACCTGGATTTATGAAAAGCTAAGCTTTCCTTAGTGGCTCATACTTTCCCCATACCCGTCTGGAGGCCGAATGGGATCGCGCACCATCGTCGTGGGAGACATTCACGGCTGCTACGATGAACTGATAACTCTTCTTGATAAGTTAGGTTTTGGCGCGGATGATCGTCTGGTCGCTGTCGGCGACCTTGTTACCAAGGGGCCCAAGAGTCGGGAAGTCCTTGACCTGTTTATAAAGGAACCGCGTTTTGCCGCCGTGATAGGTAATCATGATCTTGCATTACGGCGTCGCTGGAACGGCGAAAAATTCAAACTGAAGGCTTCGCAAAAGCCGACGCACAAGGAGTTGAAGGCAGACCGGGAACACTACGTATCGTATCTGAACTCTCTACCTTTCATGATAGATCTCGATAAATACCTGGTTGTGCATGCCGGCGTGCGTCCCCAAGTGGCGCTTCATTCACAGACCACTGAGGATCTAACTGAGCTTCGCTCGTTAGGACCGGACCGCACTAGCCGAGACGGAACGCCCTGGTATGAAGTCTACGACGGCGAAAAGGTAGTTCTCTTTGGACACTGGCCGTCACCCGAGCCGCGTCACGGACCAAAGGCCATCGGGCTTGACACAGGTTGCGTGTATGGTCGCCGGCTGACCGCATATATAATTGAAACAGAGAAGTTAGAGAGCGTTCCGGCGCGGCGCGTATACGATCCATCATGACGGGTGTCGATCGGCATGAACATCTTCTTTCGTTCTCTGTTCGCGCCCTCTATAGCATTTGACAGCTAGATAAAAAGCTCTCGCCGGGGTCTCTGGCCTTCGCGCGGAATTCAAGTTTACTATTGAAGACTTAGCAGTAGTAATGTTAGGACCCGCGCGCAATAGTCGTAAACAAGGCTTTCTCTCGGGTCGTGAATTCAAGAAACACATGCTATGACCGCTCCCAGGAATAAGCCATCACCAGAATCTGACCGCACAATGCCGGCGACAAAGAGGTCGAAGCGAGACCATTTCCTTGCCTGGTCTGTCTTCAACCAGGATTTGAGCCAATTGGAATTTTTTCGACGCGTGCTCGAAGAAGCGACCGACAAGTCAGTTCCACTACTCGAAAGGCTTAAATTCCTCTCCATATTTTCCAACAACCTTGATGAGTTTTTTATGGTCCGCGTTTCCGGTCTTAAGGAGATGTTGGATGTTGAAGACATCGGACCGATGCCGGGCGAACTGACGCCGGCGGAGCAACTCACCGTGATTCGAAAGCGCGTGCTGCCGCTGATAGATGCGCATGCGCGCTCCCTGCGTGAAGAAGTCATCCCCGGGCTTAAAGCTGGAGGCGTGATAATTGCACCTTACGCATCGCTTTCTAAAAGCGAAAAGCGAAGCTTATCGAAGTACTTCATGAAGAACGTTTTTCTGGTGCTCACGCCCCAGGCCGTCGGTCCGGCTCATCCGTTTCCATACATCTCCAACCTTAGTCTCAACATTGGTCTCACAGTCGAGCGTGATCCCGATGAATCGTTCATCGGCGGTTTACCCGATGAAGAGGTCAAATTTGTCAGAATCAAAGTGCCACCCGTGGTATCCCGACTTATTCCTGTAGGGGAAGGGGAGTTGAAGTTTGTCTTGCTTGAAGAGTTGATCAAGGCAAACATTCATTATTTGTTTCCCAGGATGCGCCTCAGCAAGGGGCACGTGTTTCGTGTCACGCGCGATGCTGACGTAGAGATCAGAGACGACAAGGCGGCAGATCTTTTGGCGCTCATAAAAGAGTCCCTGCACGAGCGTCGTTTCGGGCTGCCTGTCCGGTTGGAGGTTTCCTCAACTATGCCGCAAGGGATGGTCGAGTATTTAACCCAATCGCTGGGTTTTGAGCCGGACGACGTTTACGAGATCGACGGAGTGCTGGACGCGCCAGATTTGATGCAACTTTATGAGCTCGAGAGACCGGATTTAAAAGACGAGCCGCTAAGGGCGACCGTACCTTCGTGTCTGCGCGTGAAAGAGTCTTTCTTTGAAGCCATCAAGAAGCAGGACCTGCTGCTCCATCATCCCTACACTTCTTTCACGACCGTCACCGATTTCATCGATGCGGCAGCGCAAGACAGCAAAGTGCTGGCCATCAAGATATGTCTCTACCGTACGGGCCAGAACTCTCCCATCCCGCAGACTCTGATCGAGGCCAGTGCGCGTGGCAAACAAGTCACCGCAGTTGTCGAGATCAAAGCTCGTTTTGACGAGGAGAACAACATCGAGTGGGCCAAGCGGCTCGCTGAATCCGGTGTGCACGTCGTGTATGGTCATATGGACCTTAAGACGCACAGCAAAGTAACTCTGGTAGTGCGGCGCGAGGAAGATGGCCTTCAGACCTACGTTCACATCGCAACAGGCAACTACAACCCTACTACCTCGAGGCATTACACCGACCTGGGTTTGCTCACCACTGACGCGAAAATCGGCGACGATGCGACTGACCTATTCAACTTCCTGACCGGCTTTTCCATGCAGAAGAAGTACAGCCGTCTGATGGTCGCCCCTGTGAACCTTCGCGAGGGCATGCTCGCGCTGATACAGCGAGAGACGGCCCACGCACAAGCCGGCCTTCCCTCTCACATAGCCGCCAAGGTCAACCGTCTGACTGACCTGGAGATCATCGATGCGCTTTATCGGGCATCGCAAGCCGGCGTCACAATTGATTTGATTGTACGCGGCACGTGCATGTTACGCCCGGGCGTAGCCGGACTTTCTCAGACTATCCGCGTTAGAAGTATTGTCGGCCGCTTTCTAGAGCACAGTCGCATCTTCTATTTTGCGAACGGAGGCGATGAGGATGTCTACATTGGATCCGCTGACTGGATGACGCGCAATCTTGATCGTCGCGTCGAAGTCGTCGCTCCCGTTCTGGACCCTGCTTTGAAAAGGTATTTGAAGGAGACGGTGCTGGCTGCTTACTGGAGAGACAACGTGAAGGCAAGAGTCTTGAACAGCGACGGCGAGTACGAACACCCCCCGGTGCATGCTGGCGAAGAGCCCTTCAACAGTCAGGTATTTTTCGAAGGCGGCAACAGTTCTCCTGCTCTGGGAAGCATCCATTCATCGAGGAGACGACTATGGAGTAGAAAGGATGGTGAAACATCAACGGGCTGACCTTAGGTCTGCTCGACGTTTGCCGGCCATCCTGCTCGCGAGCGAACTGCTCCCTTAAGTTTTACGCGATCGCTCCGCCGTCGGGACGAATGCAACGGCAGCAGGATCGGACATTGCTGAAAACTCAACCGCAGCGGCAGCAACGCCGCAAACCGGACTGAGAATTAAACAAGCGCGTGCCTTCCGCGGCTTGGGGGAACTTTTCGAACCGGACTACTCAGGGATCTAACCTTCAGCTACGCGCTCGGGCGCCGCCCTACGAACATTCGCGACTCGTTCACGATCTGCAGTTATCGCCAGGCGCGTCCTGTCTGAAAAAGCGGAAGGCCGCCCCGATATCAGAGCAGCCTTCTTTAGATGAAGTGAAATATCTTCTAGATTCTTCTAATGCGTGTTCTGGACCTTAACTAAATTAACATTTTGAGCTGCTTCCGGTTTGGTTGCTTGCATCCGCGTGTAGTAATCCTGCACAAAATCCTTGAAGGCCTGGTGGCCCCAGCTCGTATAGAAGTCGTACTGCTTCATCTCTTTGTATACCTGGTCGAAGTTCCAGTGGTAGAACTCGTAACGATAGACGGCCCCCATGGCCCCGGTTCGATGTCGCCCACCAGCACAGTGGACGAAGAACTTACCTGTACCGGGGTCGCTGACGGTTTTCAAAAACATCTCAGTCACATCCGGGGTAGGATACTTCTTAGAAGCCATGGGAATGTTGATATATTTCATTCCCAAAGATTCAACCATCGGCCGTTCATACTGCTGTGGATCGTTCCGCAGATCGATAACGGTTTTGATGCCCAGCGCCGCGAGGTCTTTGTAATCCTTCTCTTCAGGTTGCGAGCCTCGGTAAAAGCGCTCATCCATCTGGCCGAAGTTCTTGATTCTGATAGTCTGGGTGTTGGTATTGAGGTTCTGATTAGCGACCTGTTGCGCGGTAGAGAGACTTGCCAGCGCCAGGATGGTAATCAACGTGCCGAGACAGTTACGGAAAGACTTTTGCTTAAACGATATTGGCATCATAATCTCCTTGCCTGAGTGGTGACTAAGAGCACTCGGTAATTTAGATTCGTTTGTCCGGCCCCCAGTTGCCACTGTGAAAGATAACATTTCATGGGGCTGTATTCTCAATAATATTTCGCTTCAGGGCTCGGCAATCTCGCTTAGTCTAGCACTCGTGACGCTATCGACACACCCCGTACACAAACGACAGTCTTCAAATCACGTCACGCGAGAAATCCTGCCGGCCGAAGTCGATTTCCATAAC
>JALYXE010000242.1 GCA_030947265.1 Acidobacteriota bacterium | reverse complement strand
GATGTCAACCGCGCTCGACGACATAGTTGATCTGATCGACGACGCCGCGCGCGCGATTATTATCTTCGATGTCCACGAGATTACCGACTACGCACGAGATTTCGCCGACGTGATTGAACGCATGGCGGAGCAGCTCAAGGCGATTGTGGCGACGCTGCAGAAGCCTAAGAACGTTACGCAGAGGCTGGTCGAAATTCACAGGTTAGAAAACGAGGGTGACGATATCTACCATGCGGCAATCGCCGAGCTCTTTCATGACTCACACGACGCCTTGACCGTTTTAAAATGGAAAGAGGTTTACGAAAAGCTTGAAGCCGCGGTCGATCGTTGCGAGAATGTAGCAAACATAATCGAAAGCGTCATCATCAAGCACACGTAACAGTGAACAGCAAACAGCAGACAGCAAACAGCAAGCAGCAGTTAGTGGTCAGTAGTCAGTTGCTCTGTAGTCAGTCAATCAGCAATCAACGGTCACTGCGCTGGGCAATTAACGGTCACCGCGCTCAGCAAACAACAGTCCGCGCGCACTATTTGAAAAGACAGGCTTACGATGCTCCTAAATCGGTACTTACCAATGGATGCTGAACGTCGAGTCGATTCGACTCGTTCCCTTCTGGCTGTTTGCTGTTTACTGTTTGCTGTTTGCTATTCTGACTTCTGACTTCTGGCCTCTGACGCATGTCCGCCACCTTCGCCTTCGTAATAATTCTCGTCGCACTTGCCCTCGTCTTCGACTACATCAACGGATTTCACGACGCAGCAAATTCAATCGCTACTGTCGTTTCCACGCGCGTTCTTTCCCCAGGCATGGCTGTTATCTGGGCGGCGTTTTTCAACTTCGTCGCTTTCGTGGTCTTTGGAACGCGCGTAGCTAAAGCGATCGGCGATGGCGTACGGATGGATCTGATTAGCGCCGATCTGCGCCTCTATGTGCTGCTCTGCGCACTGCTGGGCGCCATCATTTGGAACCTCATCACGTGGTACGTCGGCCTACCGACTTCCAGTTCCCACGCGTTGCTTGGGGGCTACGCCGGCGCCGGCATGGCGGCTTTCGGCGGTATCCACGGTCTGCTCAAAACTGACGTCTGGCTTCGTACGATTAAGTTTATTGTATTGTCGCCGTTGATTGGAATGCTGCTTGGATTTAGTCTAATGGTTTTGGTTCACTGGATCTTTAGGAGGGCGACGCCTAAAACTGTCGACAACTTCTTTCGCCGGGGCCAACTCTTGTCGGCCGCCGCTTTTTCTTTGGGTCACGGTGGCAATGACGCGCAAAAAACCATGGGAATAATTACCGCCGTGCTGGCAGCTGGGGGAGTTCTTGCCTATGGACCAAATGGTAGTATCCCGCCGATTCCCATCTGGGTAGTGTTGACTGCGCATGCTGCGATCGCCCTCGGCACGCTGTCAGGCGGCTGGCGTATTGTCCACACGATGGGTTCGAAAATAACAAAATTGCGACCTATCGGGGGTTTCTGTGCTGAAACAGGCGCGGCATTAACTCTCGCGTATGTGACTCTCACCGGAACTCCCGTCTCGACGACGCATACGATTACAGGAGCCATCGTGGGTGTTGGCGCAACCCGGCGGCTGTCCGCAGTCAAATGGGGAGTGGCGGGAAGAATTGTGTGGGCGTGGATATTAACAATCCCGGCGGCGGGACTAATCGCCGCGGCGTCTTTTTGGATCATCAAAGGGATCCTGCGACTTACCAGTTAGTACCGTTAAAACGGCGCCCCTTTGGTCCCGTTGCACACCTAGCCGCAAGATCGCAAAGGCCTCGCAAAGAAACACAAAGGTTTTTGTTTCTGCGTAACTTTGCGCGAAACTTTGCGTCTTTGCCGTAAAATTTTCGCCTTGCCTCCCAACTGTTAAGGCGTGGCATGGGTCCTCGATGGTATGTTATCTTTTTGCGAACATTCAACGCGCCCGCGTAGCTCAGTGGATTAGAGCGTTCGCCTCCGGAGCGAAAGGTCGCAGGTTCGACCCCTGCCGCGGGTACCAATAAAAATCACCCTTCAGCCTTCAACTGATATTCGCATACCCACCTCAGCCCTGCGCTAGGCGGACAGAAAAGTCGAGTATGAAACTGCGGAAATGCGGTGGTCAACCTGAGAGTTAGTTTGGGGCATCGGCTGAATTATTTCAGCCTAGTCTTCATGACGCATTCTTGTAACTTCGAGTATGGAAGATTATTGACGGCGCCTCAAACGGAAGCCGAATAATAAAGTCCTCAATCCTTTGACCCAGGGCTTTCAGAAGGGACGATGCGCAGCGTCAACTTCTCCGTGCGCCGAATGATGGTAATGGGAACGACGCGGTTAATGCGCTCATCGGTTAAGAGTTTATGCAGATCATCAATTCCCGCTACTGTTGTCCCATCAAACTCGATGATTAGATCACCTTCCTGCAGGCCCGCCCTTCTGGCAGGACTTTCCTGCTCAAACGAAACCATCAATACGGCGCTTTCCGCAGGCAGGTTGTAATAGCGTACGAAGCGACGAGGTAAGGGAACGTTTTGTCCTGCGACTCCGATAAAACTTCTGACGACCCGACCGTCGCGGATTAGACGCGCGGCAACGAACTTGGCCGTGTCAATCGAAGTAGCAAAGCATAAGCCCTGGGCCGGAAGGATCATCGCCGTGTTTACGCCGATTACTTCACCACGAGAGGTTACAAGTGGACCACCGGAGTTTCCAGGATTAAGCGCGGCGTCGGTTTGAATCACGTCGTCCATCAGACGCCCGGAGCGCGAACGCAGGCTGCGTCCCAAAGCGCTTACCACGCCCGCGGTCACAGTGCATTGAAAACCGTAAGGGTTGCCGATGGCCACGACCAGTTGCCCGACCTTGACGTTCTGCGATGCGCCGAGCGGCACAGGCACAAGATCCGGCGCGGTAATACGAATTACTGCCAGGTCGGTGTCCGGGTCGTCGCCGGCGAGCGCGGCTTCCCATCTGCTTGCGTCGTTTAGTGTGACTTCAATTTTGGCCGCGTTATGCACGACGTGACTGTTTGTAAGGATGAAGCCGTCAGGCGTGAAGATAAAACCCGAACCGCTTCCGCCTTCTTCTCTCGACCGGCGACGACGTTTGCCTCGCTCGCCTTTTGGTTGCTGGTGCACCTCAATGTTGACTACCGAAGGACTGATGCGCTCCGCCGCGCTGGTGACGGCTTGCGAGTAGGCGTCCAATAGCTCCTCGTCGTTG
>JALYXE010000233.1 GCA_030947265.1 Acidobacteriota bacterium | reverse complement strand
AAATGAGGTTTGCCTGATCGTGGATGGAATAGTGCTTGTCGTGTGGCTTAGGTGATTTTCCGGAGCCCCTTAAATCAATGAGGATTAGCTGATGATCTGGCAGTTGGCCTTTTAGTTTCCGCCATGAGTACAGACTGGCTCCCAGACCGTGCACAGCCAGAATTGGATCCCCGCTGCCATATATTTCGCAGTTGAGTCCGGATTTGGTTGTGCGGGGCATACTGGGCTTCATACTTTTATTCTCATTCGACTGTCCGACGGCAGAAGAACAGAGTAGCGCGCCGATCGCGATGACGCAAAGGGTTCTCGGTAGCATGTCTTAATTGGCCCATCCTGATTGAATACCCATCCTGATTAATATTAGCAAGGCTTTCAAGAAGATTTTAGGTTTACGGAAAGCCATGATAATAGGAATCAGCGTTTACGTCATTAACTTGCAAGGGTGATTAGCTGACTAAGCGTCGGTCGGAGTATGCTTTTAGTTCCACTACAAATAAAGGAAGGACAGCCGGATGATTAAGGGAAGCGAAAAACGAAAAGCGGACCATCTAATCGACAAACTCTTTTTAGATCGTTGGTCACCGCGCGCAATGACGGGCGAAACCGTTCCGCAAGAAGAGTTGATGGCGCTATTCGAAGCCGCGCGCTGGGCGCCCTCCTCTTATAACAACCAGCCCTGGCGCATCCTTTATGCGCGGCGTGACAGCGAGCATTGGCCGCTATTCTTCGATCTGATGGCGGAGTTTAATCAGGGGTGGGCCAAAAACGCAGCAGCTCTCGTACTCTTCATCTCCAAAACCACTTTTGATTTCAACGGCGAGACATCCGTCACACACTCATTTGATACCGGGTCGGCCTGGGAAAACCTGGCTTTGCAAGGATGGCTCAAAGGTTTAGTCGTTCACGGCATGCAGGGTTTTGATTACGATCGTGCTCGTGCCGCGCTGAATATACCGGAAGGATTTCAGGTGGAAGCGTTGGCGGCTGTGGGGCGGCCGGCGGATCCGGAGAAGTTGCCTGCCGATCTGCGAGAAAAAGAATCGCCCAGCGATCGCCGAAAACTTGCGCAGACGATTTGCGAAGGTCCGTTCTGCTTTTAAGAATTCCCTTTTAAAAGCCAGGCTCATGACAAAACAAAATCGCATTCTGATGCAGGACGTATGACGTTGAAACTCTCTCACGTGGTCCGGCTTCTGATTCTAGCGTTAGCCGTTCCGGTTATTTGTGCGGGCCAGAGCTCAAACCAGAGCGTGTCGGCCAAGGATGAGCCCGATTTTATCGTGCCTTCGCGCCCCACAGTATCAAACCCAGCGGAGTTTCAGAGGCCCGGTGTGTTGCAGCTGGAATTCGGGTTCAATTCGAACTTCCACAGGCCTGGCGGCTCATCCCAGGAAGACCTTCCCCTGGCGCTTCGCTTTGCTGCCAGCCGTCGCATTTTGCTTGAACTCGATCTCGACAGTCCACTGTCGCAGAAAGTGATGGGTGTGCGCGCGACCGGCGCCGGCGACACTCAGCTCGGAATTCAAGTTGTCCTGCAACACGAGAAGGAAACGCGGCCGGGCATCGCAGTCGCTTACTACATCAAGCTGCCTTCTGCCAGCGAAACGAAAAATCTTGGGACCGGCCGAATAGACCACAACCTTATTGGGTTCATCAGCAAAAAGATCGGCGGGACGACGGTTGATTTCAACGCAGTCTATCTACTCGCCGGCCGCACCACAGGTTCCGGTCATGCATCAAGCGGGCAGGGCGCCTTGGCGGCCTCACGGGGCGTGACACCGCGCTGGGGTCTTCAGGGTGAAATCAGTGGCTTTAATCGCAACGACGCTCAACCGGGCGGGATGGTCACCCTCGGCGCGGTCACTTATCAAGTCAATCGCCGGCTGGTGCTCGACGGCGGGGTGCGCGCCGGCCTGACTCATGACGCGCCCCGGGTGGGCTTTTTCGCTGGTATGACTGTAGGCGTTGCCGACTTCCATCGGCACCATCAGCGCTGAGCGCCGGGCGAATTTGGAGCGCGCGCTCAACGGAGCGTATCATTACAGCATGCAGTTTCTTACCGAGATTAACAGCACCGCTGTCAGCGGAGTTCTAAAAGATTCATATGGCCGGGCGATACGCGACTTGCGTGTATCACTGACCGACCGCTGCAATTTTCGGTGCTTTTATTGCCTGCCACACGGCGAGCCGCCGATTGGACCGAAAGAGCAGATGCTCTCGTACGAAGAGATCGAGTACATCTGCGACATATTTATCAGCCTGGGAATCCAAAAGATCCGTCTTACCGGCGGCGAGCCCATGATGCGTCGGGACATTGAGACAATCATCGAAAAACTTTCCGCTTTCAGACCAAGAGGTTTGCACGACCTGGCCTTAACAACCAATGGATATTTTCTGCCGGATCGCGCCTCGCGTTTGAAAGCGGCAGGCCTGGATCGCATCACGATTAGTCTGGATAGTTTAAAGCGTGACACCTTCAAACAGATGACCGGAGTGGATGTGCTGGATCGCGTCCTGGCGGGAATCGAAGCCGCGAAGCGGTCAGGTCTGGAGCCTATTAAGATCAATGCCGTCATCGTGAGAGGTCATAACGAAGATGAGGTGACAGACTTTGCCGCATTTGCCCGCGAACATAATCTGAAGATGCGCTTCATCGAATTCATGCCGCTGGACTCCGGCCACGATTGGTCAAGAGAAATGGTCGTTTCGGGACGCGAGATTCGCGAGCGAATTAACGAGAAGTTCCTACTCGTACCCATCGATGTGGAGCGTGGCTCGGAAACCTCCGCGCGTTATCTTTTTGCCGACGGAGCACCGGGCGAAATTGGCATCATCGCTCCGGTGACAGAGCCTTTCTGCGGCGCATGTTCGCGGATTCGGCTTACTGCCGACGGCCAAATTCGCACGTGCCTTTTTTCAACCGTCGAGCACTCGCTGCGCGATGTTGTGCGACTTGGTGCGACGAGATCAGAGATTATTGCCTTCATTGAAGGCGTCGTAATGAAGAAAGAGCCGCGCCACTACATCAATGAGCCTCAGTTCATTGCACCCTCGCGTTCGATGAGTTTTATCGGCGGCTAGCTAGTTCCTGAAGACGCCTAGATTTTGCGAGATCCCCAATGAACCAGCCCGAACCTCAAACATCAACTCTCTCCGCTATTGTCAACGACATCGAAAAGGGCAGTTTAAAGATTCCTCAATTTCAGCGCGATTTTGTTTGGAGGAGACAAAAGTCGGCAAAGTTACTTGACAGCATTGTCAAAGGGTTCCCCGTTGGGACATTTATCATTTGGAAAACTAAAGAACGTCTCAGGTCCATAAAGGAGATTGGCGGGGCCTCTTTACAGCCCACGCCTGAAGGCGACTCTACTCAGTACGTTTTGGATGGGCAACAAAGGCTGACAAGTCTGTTCGCCAGTCTGAAGGGTCTGCAGGTAAAGCGTGAAGATGTGATCGAAGATTTTTCTAAATTCTACATCGATTTGACCGCGGCGGAAGATGAAGATATTGTGGTTGTAAGTGTAACTGAGAGCGATAGCAAGAGCTTCATTAAACTATCAGATCTCTTGTATGGTGGCCTTACCTTCCTAGCCAGTTACCCAGCTGAATACCATCCCAGAATTGAGGAATACAAAAAGCGGTTTGAGAGCTATGCATTCTCCACCGTATTGATTAAGGAGGCTCCGATAGATGTTGCCACAGAAATCTTCACTAGGCTCAATGTTGGAGGGGTACCTTTATCAGTATTTGAGATCATGGTCGCAAAAACTTTTGAGCCGAGTGAAAATTTTGATTTGGCTGAAAAGTGTGAAGGATTAATCAGCAAGCTAAGGGATGTTGACTATGAGACAGTCTCCGAAGCGACGGTACTCCAGACGGTCAGCGTACTCATTCAAAAAGAGTGCCGGAAGAAGGATATACTTACCCTTAAAAAGAAGGACTTTATCGCGGCCTGGCCTGCGGCAGTAGATGCAATAGAGCGAAGTGTGGATTATTTTCGCAACTACTACAGGATTCCGGTATCCAAATTACTGCCTTACAATGCGCTTATTGTACCTTTCGCGTATTTCTTCTATCGCTCGAATGACAAGCCTACCGGTGATATTCAAAAATATCTGCAGGATTTTTTCTGGAGAACCGCCCTCTCAGGTCGTTACTCAAGCGCCCAAGAGACAAAGCTGGCCCAAGACGTCAAGAGAATTGATGACATCGTTGCCGGCACACTACCGCAATATGACTATGGGATCGACACAAGCGCTCGATTTGTCCAAACAAACGGAAATTTCAGCGCGGGGCGAAGTTTCATTAAGGCTATTCTCTGTTTGCTCGCTTATCAGGAGCCCAAATCATTCATAGATAACTCTTAGGTACGAATAAATAACGATTGGTTGAAACAAGCCAACAGCAAGAATTATCACCATTTCTTTCCAAAGGGATACTTAAAAGACAAGTCGTGGTCCGAACATTCCAATAATATCGTGAACATTACGCTGGTTGATGATTTTCTTAACAAGCGAAAAATCAAAACTCGGGCACCCTCCGATTACATGAAGGAGTTCGCACGAAAAAACGAAGATATAGAGAAGTGTATGGATACTCATTTAATCACCCTAAATGATTTTGGAATTTGGGACGATAACTATGCGCAATTCTTCCGCAAGAGAGCTGAAGCTATTAGTAGCCACCTTAAGAAAAGAATCATCCCACGGGAAATCGACCGTCTTGGCCAACCGTTAAAGACGGACGATCTTGAGGAATCCGAATTGGAAGAATAGTCTTCTCTCTCTAAAATCACCTCAACTTGAAGTGGCGGCGCGCGCTCCGTCAGCTTGCATCTGCCTGATATCGTTCAACAGTAACTGCTCGTGCCCTTCCGGGTTCACCTTAAAATAGGTCTTACGGAGCTTACCTTCGGGATCGATCACGAAAGAAGTGCGGTCCCAGTACATTGTTCCTTTGTATTCGCTCTGTCCCACGCCCGCTGCTTGCAATAGTTGCTTATCCGGATCAGCCAGTAAATCGATCGTGAAGGCAAACTTGTTGCAAAAGTCTTTGTGCGAAGCGACGTCATCGGCGCTGACGCCCACCACCGCGATGTTTGCCTCGTCGAATTCCTGCTTCGACGCCGTAAAGGATTTGCCCTGTATAGTGCAACCCGGCGTATCGTCTTTAGGATAAACGTAGAGCACGAGCCACTTGCCGGCGAAGTCATTCAGAGTAACTGTTTTGCCGTCCTGGTTCTGCAAACTAAAATCCGGAAAGCGCTTACCAATTTCTGCTGGCATGTTTCCTTTTCCTTTCAGGTTGATCTAGATGTTTGGTTGTAACGCAAACTGTGCGGGGTCCCCGGCCGGGCAGCCCGGCTGGGGTGCTTGTTAGTTTGCGTAGCTACGGTTCAAACGAGCCTGGGCTCAACTGCGATTTCAACCACGTCTCCCGCCGACACTTTGGTTTCTCGCTCGAGCTCCTGGCCGATGAGCATATAAAATTTTTTTTGTCGCGGAACGATGACACTTTCAAAGGCGCAGCCATTTAGACGCCCCTTGACCGCGTGACCGCGTCGCCCGTGCCACAGTGGCTTCGCCTCGATTGCCCAGACGTCAATGGGATTGAACGGGACTTCAACTGCGGCTTCCTTGTGACCCGGTAGCACTTCGGCTTTAAACGTTGTCTTTTTCATTTAGTCACTCTTCCTTCGTTTCGGGTCGACCCAGCACTGGAATCTCCGCAATAGTCGAACGGAAACGGCGGGATTATAACTTAACGCTGGATTGGCTTGAACACGATACAGTATTCACCCAGCCAAAGCCGGATGCAAATAAGATTTTGGAAACCCAACTGCGTCTTGTCAAAGGTAAGCAA
This sequence comes from Acidobacteriota bacterium, assembly GCA_030947265.1. GTDB lineage: Bacteria > Acidobacteriota > Blastocatellia > Pyrinomonadales > Pyrinomonadaceae > PSRF01. The sequence goes on along the minus strand of JALYXE010000233.1, from coordinate 9,534 downwards.
ATTCGCGGTCGATGTAGTAAACTCTCTTTACAGATAGAAGTTTTCGGGGGAGCCGCAAAAGGCGGCTGAGAGTCCCGCGCCATTGACGATTGCTGAATACGGAAGGCGGAATTAAGAAGATAACGCTTTTTCGATCCGCAATCCGAATTCCGCAGTCCGCAATCGGGAGACCCCTTGAACCTGATACGGTTAGCACCGTCGAAGGGAGAAACAGCCATTTGATGACCGTTCCATCCTTTGCCGAAGATGGAGCGGTTTTTGAGTTTTTGAATGTCTCCGCAACTCTGTGAATACTCTGTGTCCTCGGTGTTGATAATGGTCTCATCACTACAGAGTCACAGAGAACACTGAGGACGCACAGAGAAGAAATGGAGTTCTTATGAGGGCCGCAATCAAACCAGCAGAGAACGAAACAGCGCCGAGTACTAATGACAAGCCGTTGCCCAACTCGCGTCGGATCTACGTCAACGGTCAACAAGCCGACGTGCGCGTTCCGTTCCGCGAAATTGATCAGAACGTCACCCGCAATTTCGACAATACGCTTGAAGAGAACCCGCCCGTGCGTGTTTACGATACGAGCGGGCCATGGGGTGATCCTTCTGTGCATTGCGATGTGCATGAAGGTCTTCCAGGCCTGAGGCGCGAATGGATTCTTGCGCGTGGCGATGTGGAAGAATACGAGGGCCGCAAAGCCAACCCGATCGATGATGGCTATCTTACGTTCGGCGCCGCCAATAAAGCGCGTGTGAAAGACGCAGGCCGGCTCGAAGACTTTCCTGCACTCCAGCGAAAACCTTTACGCGCACGTACGGGTTCGTGCGTTACCCAATTGCATTATGCTCGGCAAGGGATCATCACGCCCGAGATGGAGTTCATCGCCATTCGCGAGAACCTCGGTCGCCACTTAGATGGCGAAAACGAGGATCGCGAGCACTGGGACCGCGAGCGGGGGGGGTCCCCAGCCGGGCAGCCCGGCTGGGATGCGCATCTCGCGCGCAACGGTGCGGAAGAATCCCCCCGAGACTCCTTATTCCACCAACATCGCGGCCAATCTTTTGGCGCCTCGATCCCGCAATACGTAACCCCTGAGTTCGTTCGCGACGAAGTCGCGCGCGGCCGCGCCATCATTCCCGCAAACATCAATCACCCGGAAAGCGAACCGATGATCATCGGTCGCAATTTCCTCGTGAAGATCAACGCCAACATCGGGAACTCGGCCGTTTTGTCTTCAATAGACGACGAAGTTGAAAAGATGCGCTGGGCTATCAAGTGCGGTTCAGACACCGTGATGGATCTTTCTACGGGAAAAAACATTCACGCGACGCGCGAATGGATCATTCGCAACTCGCCCGTGCCCATCGGCACGGTACCGATTTACCAGGCGCTGGAAAAGGTTGGTGGCAAAGCCGAAGACCTGACGTGGGAAATTTTCCGCGACACGTTAATTGAGCAGGCCGAACAGGGCGTCGACTACTTCACCATTCACGCCGGCGTGCGGCTCCCACATATTCCATTAACAGCCAAGCGCACGACCGGCATTGTGAGTAGAGGAGGTTCAATTTTAGCCAAGTGGTGTCTGGCGCATCACCAGGAGAGTTTCCTCTACACCCGCTTCCGCGAAATCTGCGAGATCATGGCGGCCTACGATGTTTCCTTTTCGCTTGGCGACGGCCTGCGACCCGGCTCGATTGCCGATGCGAATGATGAAGCACAATTTGCTGAACTGGAAACCCTTGGTGAACTGACGAAGATCGCCTGGGAATACGATTGCCAGGTAATGATCGAAGGTCCCGGCCATGTGCCCATGCACTTAATCAAAGAAAACATGGACAAGCAGTTGGAGACCTGTCAGGAAGCGCCGTTCTACACGCTTGGACCACTAACGACAGATATCGCCCCCGGTTACGATCACATCACCTCCGCCATCGGCGCCGCGATGATTGGCTGGTTCGGCACGGCGATGCTTTGCTATGTCACGCCAAAGGAACACCTTGGCCTGCCAAATAAGAAAGATGTTAAGGATGGCGTCATCGCTTACAAGATTGCCGCGCACGCTGCGGATCTGGCCAAAGGTCACCCAGGCGCTCAATATCGCGATAACGCGCTATCAAAAGCACGCTTCGAGTTTCGTTGGGAAGATCAATTCAACCTTTCGCTCGATCCGGAAGTGGCGCGCGAATATCACGACGAAACCCTGCCACAGGAAGGCGCAAAGCTGGCCCACTTCTGCTCCATGTGCGGCCCACACTTCTGCTCAATGAAGATCACCCAGGACGTCCGCGAATACGCCGCCCAAAAACAGATCGATGAACAAGCGGCGTTGGGGGTAGGCATGAAAGAAAAAGCAGAAGAGTTTGTTACCGCGGGTGCAGAGATTTATCAGGCGTCAAATACTTAGACAGGATTAACAAGATTTACAAGATTCAAAAGGAAACCCGGAAACAAAGGATGGGTACGGTGCCGCATAACATTTAATCTTCTACATGCAAGGAATTCGGTATTCTCTATGCCTGCGTCTTACCCGTTCCAAGCTATAGCTTTTACCAAAAGGCCCTTATCTTGTTAATCCTGTAAATCCTGTCTAATGCTTTTATCTGGCGTCACAGACTTAGACAGGATTTACATGATTTACAAGATACTTAAGAGCAATCAGGAACTCAGAACCTGGCCTCACAAGCCTTGCGTCGCTCTGATGCAAGAACTCTAGTAACTTCTCTTTGGACTTTCATCGAGTAGTAGGCTGTGACTCTACGCCGCTGCGTAATATCCTGTGAATCGTGTAATCCTGTCAAAACTCTTTTCCATACTAAGCGATGAAGAATGAAGACCTCACAGAGAAGATCATCGGTTGTGCCTTCAAAGTTCACAACGCTCTCGGTCCCGGCTTTCTCGAGAAGGTGTATGAAAACGGCCTTCGAATCGAACTTGAAAGACTCGGCTTCACTGTCAAACAGCAGGAGCCGATTAACGTCAACTATGAAGGTCAAGTTGTTGGCGAGTACTACGCTGATCTCTGGGTCGATGAATGCGTGGTCATCGAAGTAAAGGCGGCACTGACAATCATTAAGCAGTATGAAGTTCAGTTGGTAAACTATTTGGCTGCCACGGGAATTGACTGCGGCCTATTGCTAAACTTTGGGCTTTCAGTACAAGTAAAACGCAAGTTCCGCGAATTCAAGCCGAAAGCGTCCCTCATAAATTCTATCCTGTAAATCTTGTAAATCCTGTCAACCGTCGTTTACCCTCCTCCTGTGCTCCACACCTTGAAGGCGGTAAGTTCGTTGCCGAATCCTATTGTTCGCCGTGGCAAAGCTGAGGATGCAGAGTTGTTGGCTGAACTCGGCGCACGCACTTTCTCCGAGACGTTTGCTCCCGACAACACGTCCGAAGACATGGCTGCTTATCTCGCCTCGGCATTTAATCCAGCGCAACAAGCCGCAGAGTTGGCAGATCCTGACTGCTTATTCCAAATCGCCGAGACTAACGGCTTCGCGGTGGGGTATGCGCTGGTCCGTTCCGGAAATGTGCCGCCCGGTGTTACCGGAAATAAACCAATCGAGTTGGTGCGTTTGTACGTTTCGCGAGAAAGCCTTGGCAGCGGCGTCGGAGCGGCTTTGATGGAGGCTTGTATTGGTGAGGCGAAGCAGAGAGATTATGAAACGCTATGGCTAGGTGTCTGGGAACATAACCAACGCGCCCAGGCTTTTTATCGTAAATGGAACTTCCATGAGGTGGGAACGCATGTATTTCAATTGGGCGAAGATTTGCAGACCGACATATTGATGCAACGCTCTATTTCTACCTCATCGCCCCGTTGTTAGAAAACGGTTAGGACATCGGTGATTTGAAAATCCTCATCACACATACGATTGATTTAAAACCGCCGGTAATTCCCTGGGCGCTCGAGACCAGGAGTTTGAAGACAGTGTATTGGAAGGCGAGCGTCAGGTTAAAGCCTGGGTGTTAGCGGCGTCCCGGCGTTTATCGCGAATCGGAAAGCGGCGCTGAGCGGCGTACAACCGGTGGAAAATCTTAAGAAGTTGGTCCGATTGGAGGTTTCTACACAATGAAACGGTTCTTAGGTCTGTGGGCAATGCTGCCGATGCTGGCGATGTTGGGCACCGCTGCCTCGTTTATCGAACGCGACGCTTCGACAATGGCAAAACCTCCTGGAACACCGGCACAAACACAGGGGCGAGCCACCAATGAACGCGTCAGCAAATCCACTGGTACAATGAAACCGGAATCAGTCGAGCAGCGCGTCAAGAAGCTTCACGACCTACTCGCCGAGCAGTGGGAATACACGCTGCGCACCAGTCCGGAGTTTGCCTCGATCCTCGGCGACAAACGCTACAACGACAAGTTGAGCGACTTCTCGCAAACAGCCATCGAGACTGACTTGCGCCAGACGCGCGTTTTTCTTCAAAAATTCGAAGCCATCGACACGGCCGGCTTCCCGGAGCAGGAGCAGCTGGACCGCAATCTAATGGTGCGCAACCTTCGCCAACAAGTCGAGAGTGCAAAATACAAAGAGTGGGAAATGCCGGTAAGCCAGTTCGGCGGCATACATATTGATTCGCCGCAGCTGGTCAGCTCGCTGTCCTTCTCGACCATTAAAGACTACGAAGATTACATCGCCCGCTTGAAACAAGTTCCGCGCGCGTTCAATGAGACGATGATCCAGATGCGGAAGGGAATGAAGGATGGATTGATGCCTCCCAGGATTTTGCTGCTGCAGGTGGCTGATCAGACCGAGGGCATCGCCAAACAGAAACCTGAAGAGACGCCCTTCGCGCAACCGACGACTAACTTTCCTAAGGAGTTTTCTGAAGCCGACCGTGAGCGGTTGCGCAATGGAATCATCGCCGCCATCCGCGATCAGGTGTTACCGACCTATAAAACGTTTGCGAACTTCGTGCGCAATGAGTACGCGCCCAGCGGCCGTGCCGACATTGGTCTTTGGGCATTGCCGCAGGGTGGCGAGCGTTATGCGCTCGCTGTCCGCCGCCAGACGACTACCAATATGCAGCCGGAAGAGATCCACCAACTCGGTCTGCGCGAAGTGGCGCGAATTGAAGCTGAGCAAACAACCATCGCCAAACAACTTGGTTTCAGCGATTTGAAAAGCTTTAAGGACTCGTTGAAGACGAACCCGGACGTACACGCAAGATCTCGTCAACAGATTCTCGACGAGTACCGCACCTACACCGATCAAATGTGGAAGCGACTTCCGGAGATGTTCGGTCGCTTGCCAAAAGCGAAGCTCGAAATACTGCCGGTTGAAGCTTTCCGCGAGAAGCAAGCTTCCACCTCTTACAATCAGGGCACGCCGGATGGTTCACGCCCCGGCCACGTGTTCGTCAATACTTACGACTATGAACATCAGTTAACGATCAATAACGAAGACACCGCGTACCATGAAGGTGTACCGGGTCATCACATGCAAATCTCGATTGCGCAGGAGTTACCGGAGTTACCGCCATTCCGCCAGCAGGCCGGCTACACCGCCTACGTCGAAGGTTGGGCGCTCTATTGCGAGGGGCTGGGGAAGGAGATGGGTTTTTATCAGAACCCGTACAACAACTATGGGCGTCTGGACGATGAAATGTGGCGCGCGGCACGGCTGGTTGTGGACACGGGCATCCATTATAAAAAGTGGCCGCGCGAGCAAGTGGTCCAATATCTGCGCGACCACTCCAGCCAAAACGAAGCCTACTTTCAAGCCGAAACCGACCGCTACATCGCCTGGCCCGGCCAGGCGCTGGCCTACAAGATTGGCCAATTAACAATCCTGCGGCTACGCGAAAAGGCGCGCGCGGAGTTGGGAGCAAAATTCGACATCCGCGCTTTCCACGATGAAGTCCTCGGTGCTGGGGCGTTGCCGATGGATGTGTTCGAGCAGCGCATCAACGGCTGGATCGAGCGAGTAAAGTCCGGCGAGAAAACCAGCTAGTTGTTTGCACTATTGTGCGAACGCACGCCAAGGCATTGCGGGACAGGATTAACAAGGTTTACAAGGTAGGAAGGCCAAACCACACTGTCCAAAGGGGCAATGATTGCAATTACTTGAACGGGTTCAGGTCCACGCGCGCGAGTGGCGTGTGGTTGTTGAAGAGACACTGGAAACAGAAAGTTCTGTAATGGCGTTCGGCAATCGTGGTAACCAATCCGTAGTTTTGAAGATAATAAAGCACCCTGGTGATGAGTGGCGCTCGGGTGAGATTTTGGAGGCATTCGATGGAAAGGGGTTCGCGCGCGTTTATGAATATGTCGATGGAGCGGTTCTCCTCGAGCGGCTAAGGCCAGGCACCTCACTCGCGCAGATGGCCGTTAGGGGCAATGATGACGAGGCCACAAACATACTGGCCTGCATCATGCAGCAGATGTCTCCGCGAGAACCGCCTAAAGCCTGCGCCACAATTCAAGATTGGGCCAAAGCCTTCGAGCGCTATCTCGCAACATCCGATGATCAGGTTCCGAGGGACCTCGTTGAGAATGCTCACCAGCTTTACTCACACTTGGGCGCAACCCAACGCCAGCCGAAACTGCTCCATGGTGATTTACAGCACTACAATGTTTTGTTTGACTCAGAGCGCGGCTGGCTGGCCATTGATCCGAAGGGTGTAATCGGCGAGATTGAATATGAAATTGGCGCAGTGCTTCGGAATCCGTTTGAGCGACCTGACCTGTTCGCCTCGCGTTCAACAATTGAGAGACGGCTCAACCAGTTCGCGAGCAGTCTAAATTTTGATGTCCGACGAGCCCTCGCCTGGGGCTTTGCCCAGGCTGTTTTGTCAGCGATATGGGGAATTGAAGATGGCGTTGGAGTGAGCGCGACAAATCCGTCTTTAAGGCTAGCCAATGCCATTCGCCCCATGCTGCGAACATACGGCGGCGTCCAGTCGATCTAACCTTGCGCTTAAACTACCACTGCTTATGAAACGAATAGCGAAAGAGCGAAAACTCGATATTGGCCAAGAGCATTTGCAACGAGTGCGACGCATTTGTACAGCGCTGCCGGAGACGGTAGAAAAGCTCTCGCACGGAGAACCTACCTTCTTTGTCCGCAAGAAGGTATTTGCGATGTGTTCCAACAATCACCACAATGACGGGCACATTGCCGTTGTGCTCCCGGCTGCGATTGGTATCCAGCAGGCATTAATCGCATCATCGCCTGAGAAGTTTTACAAACCGCCTTATGTTGGCGTGCGCGGCTGGATTGGCGTTGAGCTGGATCGCGTCAGCGATGATGAGTTGGCGTTTCACATTCTCGAAGCCTGGCGGCTGATTGCACCGGAGAAATTACAGGATACTCCAGAGGCATCACCAGGCAAGTCTTAAATTTGGGAAACACCTCGCAGAAGATCGCGGAACGCCATACCTTATGTATCGCGTCTGGCCCATAGCGGCAAAATTTGCGACAAGATCTTCTAACAGAAAGGAAAACTGATTATGATTCGCGGTCTTCACGCTATGTTCTATTCCTCGAACGCTGACGAGCTGCGTTCGTTCTTCAAAGACAAACTCGATTTCCACGGAACGGACGTGGGTGGCGGCTGGCTCATTTTCGATGCGCCCGAAGCCGACCTGGGCATCCACCCAACCGAGGGAAACAATCCGCCATCGGGTACCGCTGACATCTCCTTCTACTGCGACGACATCGCCCAGACCGTACAAGAACTTCAATCCCGAGGAGTTGAATTCACCGATGAAGTCCAGGACCACGGCTATGGCCTGGTCACCCACTTCAAAGTACCAGGTGGTTTTGCTGTTCAGGTATATCAACCTAAGTACTCAAAATGATGGCGCTTTGGATTAGCGCCACTGCAACAGTGGACCAGCTTTCAACCGCCAGACATCCCCGTCTTTGAACTTATGGATTTATGTATCTTCCGAACGAGTATCACTGGGAACGCAGATAGCAAACTGACGTGAGAAGGACACGCCCGCTTTATACTTGACGAATCAGTAACAAATGTGTGGAGGAATTCTTTGGCAGGGATATTACGACCAGGGTTCGCGCAATAATGCCTTAACGATCGGAGGCTCGAAAAAATGAGTGTGGGACCTAAGGAAATGAGTGTTAACAATCTGGACAAACTGTCCTCGCTCATTACGCAGGAGCATAACGCCTTGCTCTCGCGTTGGCGGGAACAAGTGCGCCAACTTCCGTGTGCGCGGCATCTCGACACGCCGACGCTCAATGATCACATTCCTAATCTGCTTAATGAATTGGCTGCTGCGCTCAAAGCAAGGTCGGACGAGACCATCCCCGAAGCGCTTTGCGACGGCACGCCGCCGGCACACGGCGCGCAGCGCGTTCAGGACGGGTTTGATATCGAAGAAGTCGTTGCGGAATACAACATTCTGCGCGGGTGCATCCACGACCTTGCCGATACCAATGGTTTGAACCTGCAAGGCAAGCCCTTCCACATCATGAACCGAGTGCTGGACGAGGCGATTGGATTGGCCGTGCAAACGTATGCCACTCAGCGGGCAATGGAAGTGCAACAACGCCGCGAGGCATATCTATCTTTTGTAGCGCACGATCTTCGAACTCCTCTGAACGCTATTGCTTTGGCTGGGAGGGTCCTTGAGCGGAAGTCTGAGAACCAAGGGGCCGGCGCTGAAACTGCGCAGATGTTGAAAACCTTGCGGCGCAACGTGCTGCATCTCGAGACCCTGGTGGCAAAGGTGATCGAGGAAAACACCAATCTCGAAACCGAAATCGGCATCAAGTTGGAACGACGAGAGTTTGATTTGTGGCCCCTTGTCGAGGCTCTCATTCACGATCTCCATCCAGTGGCCGGAACTTGGAGCACGCAGCTAATCAATAAAGTACCTGACGATCTCGTCGTCTACGCAGATGCCGGCTTGTTGAAACGCGTCTTTCAGAACTTAATTGCCAACGCAATCAATTACACCCCGCGCGGAGAGGTCATCATCGACGCCGGGGAAATTAATGACGAAGAAGGCGTTGAGGTTTGGGTCATCGACGATGGTGCGGGAATTCCGGCTGAGCGTCTTGAGAAGGTCTTCGACATCTCAGAGACTGATCCGCTCAAGCAGGGTGGAACGGGCCTGGGTCTGGCAATTGTCAAGACGTTTATTGAGGCTCACGGCGGAGAGGTGAGTGTAAAAAGCAAGGAAGGTGTCGGTTCAAAGTTCAGGTTCACTCTACCCTACAAAACGAACAGCCTTAACGCGCGGGTTTGTAAAAATTCGACCGAGTAAGTGAGGAAGGTAACGCCTGGAAGCGGTGGTGTCCTGATGAGGCTTCTCGCTTCTCTGTGCCCCCTCTGTGTTCTCTGTGTCTCCGTGGTCAGTCTTTTCTGGCGTTTATTCACCACACAGACACACGGCACGCGGAGGATGCACCGAGAAAAACTGAAAGTAGCACACTACCCTCGGAAGTTATGGAACGGCCTCAAGGCTACCTCATGAGCGTCTGCTGCTCGGCCTGGACCAGCCACTGTCCATTCTGTTTTATGAAGGTATCGGTGATGCGGGCCCGGGCCGTTTGGCCCCTCCAGG
>JALYXE010000205.1 GCA_030947265.1 Acidobacteriota bacterium | reverse complement strand
CTTCGTGGTCATGCGCGTGGAGTCGAGTTCACATTGCAAAGACGTAGTGCAAATAAATTCAGTGGCTGGATTTCGTATGCTTACTCGCGTACGCAACTCAGCGATACGCGCGACGGACTGAGATTTGTGAGCGATAGCGACCAGAGACACACGATGAATGTATACAGCAGCTACCGCTTTGCCGAAACATGGAATATTAGCGGGGCGTGGCGCTACGGCAGTGGCCAGCCGGTGCCCGGCTTCTACCGACAAGTAGGGTCAGAATACTTCCTATCGAACGAGCGCAACACAGCCAGAATTCCTGCTTACAGCCGCGTAGACGTAAGGGTGAACAAAGCATTTCTCTTCAATAAGTGGAAACTCACCCTGTCGGGGGAAGTGATCAATGCTCTAAATCGAAATAATGTGCGATTCGCCGGCTTCGATGGTTTTGCATTTGACGGGCGCGTGTTCGGACAGCTGGATCGAGTGTTGCCAATACTTCCCTCAGCCGGAGTGGTACTTGAATTCTGACGCTGACGATGTGCAACCGTTTTTCGATTTGCGCTACTCGCCACTTACGCCGGCATGCACGTGCTCTTCTTCTGGCTCGGGTGTGCCGCGGGATTCAAAAGACTCAGTGACGCCAACTTCACGTCGCGGCCATCGTAACGAACTCGCGATTCTGCCTGAAGAAATTGCCCAAGCCTGCGAAATTCTCCGCCAGCGCGCCGTGTGGCGCAGATCGTCCAGCAAAGAATAGACGACCGGCGTGGCAATCAATGTAAGCAACAGAGACAAGGACTGTCCCCCTATTACAACGACTGCGATCGAACGTCTCTCCTCTGCGCCCGGGCCCGTGCCCAGAGCCAGAGGTAACATGCCCGCGATTAAAGCGAGCGTGGTCATCAGGATGGGACGCAACCGGTCTCTATTTCCCTGCATGATCGCTTCGTAACGTTCTATGCCGCGCGCGCGCAGGCTGTTCATGTGATCGATCTGCAGGATTGAGTTTTTCTTCACCACGCCGAAGAGAACAAGTATACCAAGGGCGGAATAAAGGTTAAGCGTGTCACCTGTTGCCCATAAGGATAGCAAAGCGAAGGGAATTGAAAGCGGCAAACTCAAAAGGATCGTGACCGGATGTATCGTGCTCTCAAATTGCGAGGCGAGAATCATGTACATGAAAATGATCGAGAGAATGAAGGCCCAGATAAATTCTGTAAAAGTTCTTTCTAACTCGCGCGCGCGCCCGGAAACCGTGGTCGTGTATGCCGCAGGAAGATTCATTTGAGCCACCGCGCCACGAAGCGCTTCGATGCGATCGCCAAGAGCAAAGCCCGGGGCCACAGAGGCACGCATCGAAACGAGCCGCTCGCGGTTGAGGCGGTCAATGCGGGAGGGACTCGTATCCCGTTTGATCCTTACAAGGTTATCGAGGCGCACCAGCCCGCCTCGGGAAGAAGGAACGGACAGTCTTTGGATCGTTGCAACATCGCTGCGGTCCTGCTTGGCCAGCCGAAGCTGAACGTCATAGTCTTCGTTGATTGATTCGTCGCGGAAGCGAGAGGCCCGTTCTTCGCCACCCACCATCAATCGCAAGGCCGTGGCAATATCCGTGCTATCGACGGCCAGGTCCGCGGCGCGCTCGCGGTCAATCTCCACGCGCAACTCGGGCTTGTTGAGTTTGAGCGTCGTATCCGCGTCCACGATCCCGCCGAGGGTTTGCGAACGTTTCATTAGCTCGTCGGCGTAGCCCGCGAGCGCCACGATATCCGGCCCACGCAAATTGAAGTCAATGTCCGAACGGCCGCCGGCGCCGAAATTGAAGGACGGCGCATTGCGCACGCCGACGCGCATCGGTGAATATTTCTGTAAGCGACGGCGCACTTCGAGCATAACATCCTGCTGGCTATAGTTCCCCTGAAAAGCCTTAAATGGATTTCCGTTTTTTGTTTCAGTCCAGAGACGGGCTAATGAAAAAGTTCGGTCCTCGTGGGGGGCGATGCGAACGTAGGCGCCTCCCTGGTTAACGCCGCCGAGAAAAGATCCTCCGGCGTTGGATAACACCATGCGCACGCCCGGCGTCGACATAAGGTCCTTTTCAATGGCCTGCATGACTTCGTTCATTACCTTCAGGTTCGTCCCCTCCGGTCCATTGATGCTGACCTCAAACTCCGCCTCGTCAACATTCGTCGGGATAAACTCCTGCTTGACTGCTCTATATAGCGGGACGCTCGAGAAAACGACCCCAAGCGCTATTAAGGAGACTGCTATGCGGTGACGCATAGCAAAGGCGAGCATGATCGTATAGATCTTATCTATCCATTTATAGAACCCGCCCCTCGACGCCGCTGCGTGATGGCCGCCTTTGACGGTGTCGCCAACCCGAATGAGACGAGAACTCATCATCGGCGTGAGCGTAAAGGAGACTAGCAAACTGACCAGTATCGCGACCGCCGCCGTGATTCCAAACTGATAGAGGAAACGGCCGGAGATAGATGACATAAAGGAGACTGGCAGGAAGATAACGACCAGCGATAGCGTAGTTGCCAACACCGCCAAGCCGATATCTCTAGTAGCTTCCCGGGCTGCCTCCTTTGGCTCAATCCTCTTCTCTTCGATGAACCGGAAAATATTTTCGAGAACGACAATGGCATCGTCGATGACTACACCTACCATTAACACAAGCGCCAGCATCGTGACGCTGTTGAGTGTAAAGTTCAACGCTCGCATCATCCCAAAGGTCGAGATCAACGAACATGGAATTGCGACTGCAGCAATAAGGGTCGAGCGCCAGGAACGCATGAAGAGAAGCACTACGAGGCTAGCCAGAATACTGCCGAGGACCAGGTGCTTTTGGATCTCATGCAAGGCCGCTTCGATATAACGTGATTGGTCACGAATCACATCTACCTTTACGTCTGCGGGTAGCTGGCCAACAACTCGCGGCAACTCTCTTTTTATGCCATTGATAACGTCGATGGTGTTTGCGCCCGACTGGCGGCGAATTTCAAGCGTGACCGTCGGCACACCGTTCAACCGTGCCAGCGACCTTTGTTCTTTAGTTCCGTCTTCGACACGTCCCACATCGCGCAGCCGCACCGGTGATCCATTCACATTCGCAATCACGAGGTCTTCAAAACTGCGCGGATCCGTGTATCGGCCCAACGTTCGCAAGACCAGTTCTTCACGTCCGGTGCTCACATTCCCGCCGGGAACGTCAGCATTCTGACGAGTTAGTGCAGAGCGGATCGCTGTAATTGGAATCTGATACGCAGCCAATCGTTCAGCATCGATCCAGACATTGATGGCGCGATCCAGCCCCCCTATCACGCGCACTTCGCCGACGCCACTCACTCGCTCCAATTGTACGCGGACGGTCTTGTCGGCGAACTCCGTCAGCTCACGAATTGCTCGGTCACCCGAAAGCGCAATAGTCACAACCGGAGTGCTGTCGTTATCGAATTTCTGAACAACTGGAGGAGTAGCATCATCCGGCAAATTCCGTCCCAAACTGTTAACGCGGTCGCGAATGTCCTGGGCAGCCGATTCTAAATTTCGATCGAGTTTGAAGGTGGCAATTACGATAGATGTTCCTTGTCCCGAGATTGAACGCAGCTCATCGATACCATCGACGGTGTTGACTACCTCTTCGATTTGCTGCGTAACGAGAGATTCAACTTCCTGCGGCGAAGCCCCGGGGAGATTTGTACGGACACTGACGGTGGGAAGGTCCACGGATGGAAAGCGATCGACTCCAAGCTTGAAAAAGCTTGCCGTGCCGACTACAACCAGCGACAGCACAATCATCGTCGCGAAGACAGGACGTCGAATACAAATTTCAGCAAGCTTTTGCATTGAAAAATCACCCGCATCGTTTGGAAAGCGGACTTGTCCGCCTCGCGCGGCGGGGAAGTGCCCTATCTAAACGGCGCACACTACAATCACAAATACTTTTTACTCCACGACTTCGACGGACATTCCCGATTGAAGGTTTCCCGGATCGACAATTACCCGATCACCGACGTTTACGCCCGCAAGAATTTCTGTCGAATCTCGGCTTCGTCGACCGGTCGTGATCGGCTTTTCCAACGCTTTGCCGTTTTGCACCACGATTACCTTTTCGATGCCGGCGAAGGTAACGATCGAATTGTTAGGTACCGTGACCGCCATCTTGGCATCGTTAGTCACGATCTCAGCTTTTGCAAACGATCCGGGTCGGAGGCTACCGTCGTTTTGCACATCAGCTTCAACCAGAAG